>NZ_JBHWYR010000089.1:0-15896 GCF_042728695.1 Bacillus sp. NPDC060175 | reverse complement strand
ATTCTATATATATCATAAAATTAAATTTGATACATAATGATGTATTTGATTGCACTGTAGTGAACGTATGTTTTATGTAGAGAAATGTTAATAGAATGAAACGAGGGAGCAAAATGAGACAGAAAAAGGAGAAGCAGAAACAGTCGAAAAAGAAAAAGACTCATATTCCGTTTCGGTTAAATGTACTATTTTTTATCGTGTTTCTTTTATTTTCAGCTATTATTATTCAATTAGGTAAAGTACAAATCATTGACGGAGAAACGTATCGAAATGAAGTGAATAAAAAGGAAGATGTAACGGTGAGTACTCCAGTTCCGAGAGGGAAGATGTTTGACCGGGAAGGGAAAGTTATTGTAAATAATAAACCGTTACGAACTGTTACATATACGAAGATGAAAGGAGTGGACTCAAAAGAGGTTTTAATAGTGGCAAGAAATTTAGCAAAGCTAATTGAAATGCCGCAAGAAGATATGGACAAGTTAACAGAGACAGATAAAAAAGATTTTTGGATGCAGTTAAATGAAAAACGTGCAGCAACAAAAGTAACGAAAGAAGATGAGAGTAAATTTAGGAAGCAGGAAATAGAAGGGAAAGACTTAGATAAGAAAGTAGAAGAGTTGAGGCGAGAAAGAATTACACAAGAAGAATTAAACGAGCTTTCGAAAGAGGATATAGAAGTACTAGCAATTAAAAGCAAAATGAATGCGGGATATAAAATGACGCCACAAATCGTCAAAAAAGATGTAAGTCAAAATGAATATGCAGTAGTGAGTGAAAGATTATCGATCTTGCCAGGCGTAGATACGACTGTGGATTGGGAGCGAGAATATCCAAATGATAAAATACTACGTTCTGTACTTGGTAGTGTTTCTACTGAGAATGAGGGATTACCAAGGGAGCAATTAGACTATTATTTAGTACGAGATTATAACAGAAATGATCGTATTGGTAAGAGTTACATCGAAAAACAATACGAAGATATGTTACATGGAACGAAAGAACAGTCTAAAAATATTACTGATAAAGCTGGAAATATTATTCGAACTGAAAAAGTGACAAAAGGAAAAAGTGGAAATAATTTAATGTTAACAGTTGATATGGGTTTACAGAAGAAAGTGGAGGAAAGTCTTGAAAGGAATTTAAGGGCATTTCATTCTTCTGAACCGATGATGGATCGTGCATTCGTCGTTATGATGAATCCGAAAAATGGTCAAATTCTATCATTAGCAGGAAAAAAAATTGTAAATAAAGACGGCGGAATGCAAATAGAAGACTATGCATTAGGAACGATGATAAGCTCTTATGAGTTAGGGTCGACGGTGAAAGGAGCTACGGTATTAGCGGGATATCAAACAGGAGCGATTAAGCCATATACGCATTTCTTTGATGCACCAATGTACTTTAAAGGAAGTTCGAAGCCGAAGAAATCTTGGAAAGACTTTGGAGATATTGATGATTTAAGAGCATTGCAAGTTTCATCCAATGTCTACATGTTTAATACGGCGTTAAAGATTGCGGGGATTGATTATGTACCAAACAATCCGCTAGATATTAAACAAGAAGCGTTTAATAAAATGCGCTATTACTTTAGACAATTTGGTTTAGGTGTGCCAACTGGTATTGACCTGCCAAATGAATCGATTGGTCAAATGGGTAGAACTGATAATATACCTGGTTTTTTACTTGATTATGCGATTGGACAATATGACACATATACGCCGCTGCAGCTTGCTCAATATATGTCAACGATTGCAAATGGTGGTTACCGAATGAAACCACAAATTGTACAAGAAATTAGAGAGCAACCAAATAGACCAGAGGAAGTCGGAAAAGTTATTCACTCGATGGAACCAGTCGTGTTAAACCGAGTGGATATGGATCTGTCATATATAAATCATGTGAAAGAAGGATTTAGAAGAGTTTTCCAGGAGACTGATGGGACAGGTACTGGAACTTTTAAAGGATTACCTTATAAACCGGCTGGAAAAACAGGAACAGCAGAAACAGTGTACGGTGGAGAAAGTGATATTGGCAGAGATGAAAACAATTATCGAAAAAAATGTTATAATTTAACTCTCGCCGGGTATGCGCCATATGATGCTGATCCGGAAGTCGCTTTTTCTGTTGTTGTGCCATGGGTGAATAATGATAAATCAGGTATTAATTCTGCAATTGGTAAAGAAATTTTGGATGCATATTTTGATTTAAAAACGCAGAGATCGGGTGTAAGTCCAGTCCCAGTAACACAATAGCCGAGTAAGCCACAGTAAAAAACATCAAATTGTAGTATATCACTGCGCAAATGAAAACATATTGTGCAGTGATATATTTTTGAGTTGAAAAGTGTTTTGATAAGGTGGGAATGGATATGAAAGAGGAGATTAAGAGAGCTTGGGGAAAGTACATACTATTTATATTTGTCCTAGTAGTAACGTACCAGTCTTTCACTTTATGTAAAGTGGAAGGAAAATCAATGCAGCCAACTTTACAGGAAGAAGACTATGTATTTGTAAATAAAGCCGCTGTACATTTTTCTAGCTTACAGCACGGAGAAATCGTCATTATTAAGGAAGAGGATGAGTCGAAATATTATGTGAAACGCGTAATAGGACTTCCTGGTGACGTAATTAACATAACGAATGGAACTGTATACGTAAATGATAAAAAGCAAGAGGAACCTTATATAAATAAAGATTTATATAACAATACACAAGTGTTTTACAACTTTCAAAAGACAAAGATTCCGCCAAATAAGTTATTTGTAATGGGAGACAATCGTGAACACAGTAAGGATAGTCGAAATGGTTTAGGTTATATTGAAGAAGATAACGTTATTGGCAAGGTGGAATTTATATATTATCCTTTTTCGAAAATGAAAATACTAGACTAGTTTAGTATTTTTATTTTATTTTCCTCAAAAAACAATCAATGAATTAGATGGACCTTTTAATCCGCAGGTGCTTCTATAAAGAGGATAATAAGTAACGCTTTTATAGTAAGTTAACGGGTTAGGAAATAGAAAGGATATGATGATATGTATAAGTACACAATATGCTTCATTAGAAAAGGGGATAAGATACTCCTTTTAAATAGAAACAAAAAGCCAACAATGGGAATGTGGAATGGCGTTGATGCTACTCCATACCCATCAACTTGAAAATATTAACTACCCCAAGAGTAAAAAACGCTATTCTTTATATTCATACTAAAAGAATAGCGTTTTTTCATTATTTAAATATGATTTCATCTGAATTTAATGGAGATTTCTCCTACAAAGGTAGTAGAATTTTTATTTGAATTTGCTACCTCAGTTAGATTTATCATATTTCAATTTCGATATAATAATAGTAACTACTCAACCCGTAGTTACCAATAAAGAAAGGAATAAGCAGAATGATACGGAACATATACGAAACTCATTTACATGTAAGAGATTTAGAAAAGGCTATAGATTTCTATCAAAATAAGTTGGGGTTAGCATTAGCAAGAAAACTTTCCAAAAGAAAAGTGGCTTTCTTTTGGGTAGGGGAAAGTAAAAAGCAAATGCTTGGACTATGGGAAGTACAAAATATTGAAGATTTTGAGGTGAAACACTTTGCTTTTGGTGTAGATTTAGAATTTCTAAAGACTTCTAAATTGTGGTTAGAGAATCGTGGAATAGAAGTGGTAGGAAGCCAGGGAAAAGGAAATCAAGAGCCAATTGTCCAAAGATGGATGCCAGCTGCAAGTGTATACTTTCTGGATTGTGATGGAAATAAATTAGAGTTTATTTCTATGTTACATGATAATCCAGATGAATTAGAATATGCATCCTATTTAAGTGAATGGGATGCGGAACACCAAGAAAAATAAATGAGATTGTATCCCAGAATATTGTTGATTACACAACGTCTATTCTGACAGAAGATGATACGGAAAAACAGGGAAGGACGCGTTAAAATACTAAGAAAAAGCCAAATTCCAATAAAGAATTTGGCTTTTTTGCAAGGAATGCTAATTCAAGTTTTACTCTACATAATTCGCTTTTATAATAAAACGATGCTGCTTCACATCAAAATACCCTTTTTGCAAGATGATTTCATGTATGCGATATAATTCCTCATTATAGCTATCTACTGTAAAATCAGGAATTTGCCACGGAATTGCTTTTAAGTAATAGACAACAGCACCGACATCATAAAAACGTTGAAGAGGGAACTCTTCCTTCGCTTTTAAAATTGTAAATCCACTTTGCTTTAATTCACTACATGCTGTTTCCAGTGACCAATTTGCAAATTCTGAATTAAGCGGTGCACCAAACAGCTCATTAAGATCAGCGCAATCAAGACCACCGACTTGTTGTGTAAGAAATGTTCCATTGGTGGAAAGAATTCTTTGCACTTCAGAAGCAGCATAGGATTCATGTTGATTCACAATTAAATCAAACTGGCTATCTTGAAATGGTAAAGTAGTATCATCAGTCACTTCTACGATTGTAACCCCTAAAGGTTCTAATTTCTTCCGTGCAATTGGTACATTCGGAGCGTAGCCCTCAGTCGCATAAATAGTTGGTGGGAACGGTTGTAACATAGAAAAAACTCTCCGCCGCCAGTTCCCATATCTAGCATTGATTTTGCACGTTGCATAAGCTGGAAAGCAGTGCTACCGTAAGACCATGATAAAGGCTTGCTATTCATTCGACCAGTTTCTGAAATGAAAGAAAAATCCCAGCCGCTAAAGTTTGTCTTTGCACTTTCTAATAAAGTTAAAAATAATGGATCACGTTTCATAATTGTATCCTCCTATTTCGTTAATGAATGATATAGTAAGAAAAGAGAAAGGGAGGACCTCTTATTAAAATGAAGCGGTTTTACGTTTCGTGTTCAAATAGATTCATACAAATTCGCTCCTTGCGAGAATGATTATTTATATATTCGGGATAATTGAGTGGAAATCCTTCGAAATGATAAGGAAAGGCAGTTGTTTAATGAAAAATTGGATGGAGTTTACAGACAAAGAGTACGACCAAATTTGGGACAGGATATATAGTGAGCTTAAGTTTTCGCCAAGTGATTCTGTATTTCCATCTTTTAAGGTGCCAAGTCCTTTTGTTACATATGATATATCTCATTACTTCGGAGAATCGGTAGATTTAAATGCATATGACGATCTGGAAGATAAAGCGGTACAAGTTTTTAAAGAAAATACAGCATTGAATGAATATATAATGGCACTTGATTGGCAACATGAATGTTATTGGGTGAATCCACACTTAGAGTTTGAAAGAAATGAATTTGATGAGTGGACTATCCCGATTTTTCCAAATGGAGATTATTATTTCTTTATTCAGAAGGATTTTAAGTGGGGCTATTTAGGTCATCCTTGGGAAAAGAGTATAACGATATTTGGAAAAGAACTAATAGAGAGCTTTGAACAAAGTAAGCCAGAAATGTTTCAAAATATATTAAGGCAGGGATAATGTTTTAAAGAGAAAAACGCTTATACTTCATTTTTGAAGCATAAGCGTTTTTGTTTAAAATACTTAAAAACAAAAATCTTTTGGTAAAGTGCCATTTTTTATCATCGTTCTTAATCCATGTTTCATAATCCAAGGGTTAACAGGATGGTTTTTATCGAGTAATTGTTGCAACCATTGAAAAACGAGTTCGTTATCTTCTTTCGTAATATCATTAATGTGATTGGCTACAGATTTTTGAACATACTTAGAAGGATCATTCATTAATGGCTCAAGAAGCTTTAAATTATTTCTGTAGTCACCTTTCAAAGCTCCTATTTTTTTTGCCCAAGGAAGTCTTGGTCTAGTACCTTCTGAAGCTAATCGCCTAATGTGGCTGTTTTCGTCACGTAACCACTGTTGCAATATGTCCAAGGTTTCTTCATGATATTTTTCAAGATAAGGACGAATGGCATATTCAGCAGTATTTCTTTTTGTTATTTCATACATTGCGTTGAATGAGGAGTCAAAATCGTTAAGTCCATATTTTTCAACGTATTTTGCGATAGGCATGTACATGTATCCGTTTGTAAATGTGCCTACTTCTGTTGTGTTTTCTGGTCCCAATGTTTTCAGTAATATATGTATTGCTTCACTAAAATCTTTTTGTAATTCATTGTGTAATTCATCTGCTATTACTTCGACACGTTGCTTTAACTCTAAATTTTCAACTTTACATGTTACGGAATTTACAAAATTTTTTTTAGAGAAATTAGAATCATGTTTAGAAATAGAATCAGCCATTTTTTCTGCTAATTCTTCGTTGAATAAAAATTTTAACGGAACATATTTCCCCATTTTTTCACCTCAGTGGTCAGTTAAAAACAATTGTTATTTTTTAATCGACAACCCATACACCAACGTCTCACTTGGATTCGTAATACTAAAACCAGTCGTTTTATAATCAAGTTTTAACGTACCACCAGTGTAGTCTTTCGTGAATGAGTCCATTTGTACAATAAGCTGTTCATCTTCATATACAACATCATCCGCATTATATGTATCCCAAATTAAATCAACATCAACAAAAATGCTGCAAGAGTTTGTCATTGTACCTCTAATACGAATGATCTTTTTGTCCTCACGTTCTAGTCTATGTATAGCTGCTTTTGCTTCATCAGTAATACGAATGTTCATGTAATCCCAACCTTTATTTATATTTCCTCTATTATTGCAAAAACAGGAGAAATAGGGAAGGGAGAAGCATTGCATTAAAAAAACGAGCAAACAATTTTGTTTGCTCGTTTTACTTTATTTCAGTTCACATTTATCAAGTGGAATGACTTTCGTTTTCTTAGTAAATTTATAGCCTAACCATAGTACTAAGAAGAGTGGTAAACCGATGTAAGAAACGAGTACACCGTTCCAGTCGATAGATGCTCCTGTAAATGCTCCGTAGTTTTGGCCTAAAATAACGATAACACAAAGTGCAAATGCAAAGATTGGACCGAACGGGAACCATTTCGCTTGATATGGTAAATCTTTCAAATCTTTCCCTTGTGCAATATAGGCTTTTCGGAAACGGTAATGACTAATAGCAATCCCTACCCAAGCAATAAATCCTGACATCCCAGAAGCATTTAATAACCAAATGTATACAACACCGTCACCGAATAAAGAAGCGATGAAAGCGACGCTACCAACTACTGATGTTGCGATTAATGCGTTAACAGGTACACCGCGGCTATCTAATTTTCCTAAGAACTTTGGTGCTTTTCCTTGGCGAGCTAAATCCCAAAGCATACGAGTTGATGCGTACATTCCAGAGTTACCAGCAGATAAAACTGCCGTTAAAATAACAGCGTTCATAACAGAAGCAGCGAAGGCAACGCCCGCTTTTTCAAATACTAGTGTAAATGGACTTACTGTAACATCACTTGCTGCAAGGCTATCAGTCGTATAAGGAATTAATAAACCGATAACGAGAATTGCTAAAATATAGAATAATATAATGCGCCAAAAGATAGAACGAATTGCTTTTGGAATATTGCGTTCTGGATCAGCAGTTTCACCAGCAGCTACTCCTAATAATTCAGTTCCTTGGAATGAGAAACCAGCAGCCATAAATACACCGATAATTGCCATGATGCCGCCATTAAATGGTGCATCTGCAACAGTGAAGTTTTTAAAGCCAACAGCTTCGCCGCCCATAATTCCAAAAATCATCATAAAACCGACAATTAAAAAGATAATAATAGTAACTACTTTAATAAGTGCGAACCAATATTCAGATTCACCAAAACCTTTAACAGATAAATAGTTTAAGAGAAAAATAATAGCTAAACAAAGTCCACTCCAAATAAGAGAAGGGGTATCTGGGAACCAAAATTTCATAATTAATGTTACGGCCGCTAGTTCAGCTGCAATCGTAATCGCCCAGTTATACCAATAGTTCCATCCAAGTGCAAAGCCAAGTGATGGATCAACAAATTTTGTTGCATAAGTGCTAAAAGATCCAGTAACAGGCATGTAAGCTGCGAGTTCTGCTAAGCTTGTCATTAAAAAATAAACCATAATTCCGATTGCAGCGTATGCGATTAGTGCACCGCCAGGACCAGCTGAATGGATTACACCACCGCTGGCAAGAAATAGTCCGGTACCGATTGTACCACCGAGAGAAATCATCGTAAGGTGACGAGATTTTAATCCGCGTTTTAATTCACCTTGTCCTTGTGTAGTTTGCGTTTTAGAGGTAGATTGATTTGTTGCGCTATTCATGTTCAACACTCCTTTTCTTGTAGGTTAGGAAGGAGCGGGGGAGAAAAATACAAAAAACCGCCAAAAGAATTAGGCGGAACGTTTCACAAATAACCACCCCATCATACCCTTCCGTTAAGATAGCACACCACGTTTACACGGTAATTTTGTAAACGTGACAGTTCTGTTCCTTTCGGAGACAGCCCCAGCTCATATTTCCAGAGATGAAATATAAACTTCGGCAACTTTTCCTTTCAAACGGAGTCGGTGACATTCTCTGTGTCTCGGCCGTTCTACTCTTAAAAGTTGCAACCTCTACCTCATCGGATTGATGAGGATTTATATATTGCTAAGATTTTTAATATATGGCAATTGTAATGACTTTCTGAATATATTGCAAGGAATTTTGTTAGGAAAAGTCAAAAAATATCGGTTATTGTATAGGAAACGCTTGCAAAACTCCACCCGAACCTACTGTTATGTAACAATAAATAAAGAAAAAACTGTTATACAAAAGTTTCGCAAAAAATAATGAAAAACCCTTTAAAATTAAAAGAAAATTCAGATTATATAATTCGACATAAATATCAAAAGGGATTAGTTTTTTATTTTGTTTCAAAGAATAAACATATGCGCACGCGAAAAAAAGAATGAATATTCTATATATTTATAGTAGAATTGTAGTATTGTTTAATTGAAAAGGGGACATCGTTATGAAATTAGAAACTGAAAGATTACATATTATCCCGTGTACGGAAGAATGGGTTCAAATTGCGAATAATCAAGGATACAATAGTGGCCCGCATATTTTAGGGCATATAGAAAATGTGAAACAAGATGCGGCTTTATTACGGTGGGGCGCGTGGTATGTTATTCGGAAAGAGGATGATGTTGTTCTAGGTGATATAGGATTTAAAGGGGAACCGAACGAGCAACATACAGTAGAAATTGGTTACGGATTTATTGAGAAATATTGGAATAAAGGGTATGCAACAGAAGCAGTTAGTGAATTAATGAAATGGGCTTTTCAAACAGGAGAAGTGGAAACGATTATAGCGGAGACACTCCTTGATAATTATAGCTCTATTCGTGTATTAGAGAAATTACATATGAAAAGAGTAAATAGTACTGAAACGATGATAAATTGGAAGATTGAAAAATAAAGAATACCGCTCGAAGTAAATCGGGCGGTATTTTACTTAATTATGGTAGCATTTGTTTGTGATCAGTCGGATAGCTATTCGCCTCTTGCTTCGAATACTTTGAATGGTTACGGACAGAAATGAAAATAGAAATAATAACGATAAGACCAACTGCAACATAAGAAAGTGTAATAATAGTTGGATCAACTTTAAATGATGTAAGTAATGTACGTATATTCGTAAAGATAATAAGTCCGCCAACGAGTACGCCAAGTAAATGCGAAGGAACGATGCGTACTAACCATGCGGCGATTGGTGCGGCAACAATACCACCGAGCATTAGGGCAAATACCCAAACCCAGCTTATTTGTTCCCAACCAAGTGAGATGAAAAAGCCAATTGTTGCAGCGAGTGAAACAGGAAATTCGCTCGTATCTACAGATCCAATAACTTTTCTAGCATCATTTCCTTTTGCAAGAAGAACAGGTGTCGTAATCGGCCCCCAGCCACCACCGCCAGTTGAATCAACGAATCCTGCGAACAGACCGAGCGGTACAAGTTGTTTAGCAGACATACGCTTATTTGAAGAAACAATTTGTTTTTGAATGATGAATCGTAATAAAATATAAACCCCTAAAGTAAATAAAAATAAGGAAATGTACGGTTTAATTACATCGCCAGGTAAATTGCTTAAAAAACATGCTCCAACAAAAGCACCGATCGCTCCTGGTAATGTAAGTCTAGAAACTGTATATTTATCAACGTTTCCAAATTTGATATGAGATGCGCCTGAAGCCGCAGTTGTAACCACTTCTGCTAAGTGAACAGATGCGGAAGCGACAGCCGGTGCGATACCAAACATTAATAATAGCGAGGTAGACGTTACCCCGTACGCCATCCCAAGTGCTCCATCAATCAATTGAGCGAAAAATCCAATAATAGCAAAGACAATTAATTTCTGCATAAATAATCCCCCTGTAATAATAAATAAAAAGGCACTTTTCCCGTATGAGAAAAGTGCCTTTGGTTTTTCCAATCAGCAATAATTAAATTTGTTTCATTATAATACATATTAATCGTATAAATCAACTAGGTTTTAAGGCTTTTTGAATTGAATGAAAGAAAAATAAAATATACAATAAAAGGATGGAGAGAAAGGGGAGAAAGAATATGTTAGCATTTGATCATCTCGTTCACGCAGTGCATTGTACACCGGAGGAAGCGGCAAAACAAATGCAGGAGCGTGGATTTCATACTGCAATAGGGGGAGAGCATACAAACTGGGGTACTTGGAATAGTTTATGTTATTTTGATTTATCATATATAGAATTTTTAGCAGTTCAGCATGAAGAAAAAGCGAAAGAAGCGGAAAATCCATTAGTACAAGAAACAGTGGTGAAATTAAAAAATGGAGAAGGGATGCTACAAATCGCAATTCGAACAGATGCAATTGAAGAGCTAGCAGTGAAGTTTAGTAAGCACAGTTTACATACGATAGGGCCATTTGAAGGAAAGCGTGTGAGAAAAAATGGCCGGCTTTTAGAATGGAAAATGTTATTTGTAAAGCAAGAAGAAAACGGACCGAAATTACCTTTCTTTATACAGTGGAATGAAACAGATGAAGAAAGAAGAACCGATTTACGTAACATAGGGACGATCACGGAACATAAAAACAAAGTACAACAAATTGAAACGATTCATTATGCGGTGAAAAATGTTCGGGAAACGGTTCGGAAATGGAAAGAAGTAATGGGGCTAACTGCAAGCTCAGTCGTAAAAAATGAGAAATGGAATGCTGAGTGTCAAAGTGTATCATTTGGTGATATTCATGTGCAGTTTTGTGAAGCACTTGGGGAAGGGCTAGTTCAAGATCGCCTGAAGAACCAGGGCGAATATCCATTTGCAGTGAAGTTTAAAGGGGAAAATAAACGAGAGTATGAAGTGTTGGGTAGTTTGTACGTATATGAATAGAGAGATTAAACCGAATTATAGAAGATCATAATCATTTTTCATCTTATATTCCGAAATGGTATAAATCATATCATGCGGATATAATAAACAATAAATAACGGAGGAATTCATATGGATAAAATAGCGATAATTTCAGATATTCATGGTAATATTCCAGCATTAGAATCTGTGCTGCAAGATATTAAATTAAGAGGCATCGAGCGCATTATTTGTCTTGGAGATTTAGTAGGAAAAGGTCCTCATTCTAGCGAAGTAATTGAAATCGTTCGTAAAGAATGTAAGCAAGTTGTTATGGGAAATTGGGATGATTTTATTACAAAACCGACTGAATTTGAATCGTTAAAATGGCATCAAAAACAATTATTAGAAGAACAAAATGAGTATTTAAGAAGTTTACCATTTTCAATCGATTTTTATATGAGTGGCAAACTGATTCGTATGTTCCACGCTTCACCGAGAAGTTTATATGAAAGAATACAACCACACGCTTCAAGAGAAGAGCGTGTTAGTATGTTCGAAAATAGCGATCTGACGGAAAATATAGAAGGGGAAAGAAAACCAGATGTCGTTTGCTACGGTGACGTTCATCAAGCATACATTCAAAATTTTAGGGGGAAAACGTTATGTAATGCTGGTAGCGTAGGAAATCCACTTGAAATTACACAAGCTTCCTATTTAATTTTTGAAGGAACATACAATGAAAAAGAAGCAGCGAGCTTTTCCATTCAACTCGTACGAGTACCATATGATATTGAATTAGCCATCCGATTAGCAGAAGAGCTCGATATGCCAGAAATTGAGGAATACAAGCAGGAGTTACGAACTGCTTTGTATAGAGGGTTTAAAGGGAAGTAAGGAAAATATAAAACAAAAAAATATATCAACGATTTTTCAAATACATCGACTTACTGACAAACAGTGACGAAGTTTATTCAATATAATTATATTATGTAAACAGAGTTGTGGGAGGGAATGTCATGCGCCGAAAACAACGCATTAAAAAAATTGCAGATCATATTTTAACTTTAAATTTAGCACATCCAATAAGAGTTGGAGTAAGCGGTATTACGGCATCAGGAAAGACAACATTTGCAAACGAACTAGCGGAAGAAATAAGAAAACGAGGAGTACCAGTAACACGCGCCAGCATTGACGATTTTCATAATCCAAGAGTGATTCGCTATACACAAGGCAAAGAATCAGCAAGAGGGTATTACGAAGACGCACACGATTATACCTCTTTTAAAGAAAGACTATTAAAGCCTTTAGGACCTAACGGGAATTTACAGTATGAAGCGATTTCTCATAACTTAATAACGGACATGTCTGTACATAATACGCCGCTAGTGGCGCTGCCAAATATGGTGCTAATAGTAGATGGAACATTTTTATTGAAAAAAGAAATTGAGTATCTATTTGACTATAAAGTTTTCGTAGATACAGATTTTGAGATTGCGAGAAAACGTGGTGCAAAGCGAGAGACAGAAGCTTTTGGGAGTTATGAAGAAGCAGAGAAGATGTTTTTGAACAGGTATCATGCGGCTTCTAAGATGTATATAGACGAGCATAATCCGAAAGATTGTGCGGACGTTGTATTTCAGAATAGTAAACTTGATGATCCGGAAGTTGTATTTAAAGAAATATAAAATCTTTTATATAGCAGAATAAAAAGGGTTTAGCAATCTATGCTTCAAACTCTACCAAATATAGATGTAATAAAAATTATTGCAATTTTGAATGAGTTAAAATAATGAACTGAAATACTTTATCTCTATAAACATGAAACATGAAATTTAAAAATGAAAAATAGTGTTATAATTTGTGAAAGGAGATGTTTTGGATGGATAAAAAAGATAATCCAAACGATTGGCCTTTATGGGCGAATGAGTCAGTAGAGATAGTTCATGCAAATCCTGATTGGCAAGATAAAGGGAGATGTGAAGAACAGCAACTTTATGAACTGCTTGCTCCTATCGGTATAAGCAAGGTAATACATATAGGAAGTACATCCATACCTGGTTTACCTGCAAAACCTATAATTGATCTAATGGCTGAAACAGACTCATTTGATAGAGTGCTAGATATTTCAGCTAAATTGGCTATATATGATTGGCATTATGTAAGCCCAGAATTAGATGAAAGACCTTGGAGAAGGTTCTTTGTGAAAGTTAAGAATAATAGGCGTGTAGCTCATCTGCATTTGATGGTTAAAGGAACTGAGCGATGGGAGCAACAACTTTTATTTCGTAACCGTTTACAAGAAAATCCGCAATTAGTTTATGATTATTCAAATCTTAAGCAAGAGTTAGCTAAAAGATTTAACCAAGATAGAGAAGCATATACAAAAGCTAAAACAGAATTTATTAAACAGGTTCTAAAATGATTACAATTTTGATTGTAACTGCGTTTGAATACAAATGAAAAAACTATACTTTATTTTATAACCTAAAATTATATAAAATGCATGTAAACAAAGTGAGAGACTTCGGTGTTCCAATGTATTTGTACTATGCCAATACTTATATTATATGTATTTCCTTTTATTTCTTGGGAGAAATTTTATATAATTGAATCAATTTCATAGAAGGATAGGTACTAAAACTATATTAAAAATCGGCTTGATTTTATGAAAATAATTACAGGGGATAAGGCAAAAATAGGTTAAAAAACGTAAAAAGGGGACAAGAAATATAATGAATGAAGTACTAGAATTAAAAGAAGAGCTACAACAAATTAAAAATAATAATTATGCTGTACCAGAGGATGTAGATGCATATCCATATGCACAGTGGATGCTAGATTATATCGGATCACCAGATGCTGAATTACGTGATGAATTGATTTATAGTACGCTTCACACATGGATTACAAATGATGTGTTTCGGCAAAAAGAATTACGAGGATTAATGTTACAAGCAATTAGTCCTGATTATTTATTTTATAAAATTGGAGAAAAGGGAACAGACTCTGTTTTTAAACGTGCGTTCTCCGTTTTAATTCCACCACTTATTTTATCTGTTCATGAAAGAGAACCATTGTTATCTGAAGAACAGCTGTACAGTGTGGCAGAACAAGTGCTGGAATATGTATATTTAGAAGAAGATGTAAGGGGTTACGTAGAAGGGAAAGGCTGGGCACACTCAACAGCACATGCAGCAGATGCACTAGATGCTTTAGCACGTACAATACGAAATCGGGAGTTTTCATATGCAATACTAGCTGCTGTTCGTCAAAAGGTTCGTATGAATGACTACGTATACATACACTTTGAGGATGAGAGATTAGTAACACCAATTATGTCGTTACGTAATCAAAACCTTTTAACAGAAGAAGAGTGGAGCAACTGGCTACATAGTATAGCAATTGTTGAAGACATCCGACATCCTCAGCATGCTGTTTTAGTACAAAATATTAGATCTTTCCTAAGAAGTTTATATTTCATAGCTCTAGAGAAAGAGGGAAGCACTGCCTTTACAGACGATATATTAGAGACTTTGAAGGAATCGCGTAGGTATTAAAATGTTTTTGAATTAGAGTGTGTGGTTCATTCCTCGATTTCATCATAAATGATCATTTAAGCAAAGAATAAGATTTGAAAGCCGATTATTTCTGTGGGTTCCCTACAAAAATAATCGGTTTTTTTAGTTGAATTGAAACTTTAGACTTAACTATGTAATAACGATTTTATTAAATATGTAGTTGCGGATTTTCTTCATATAAAGTATTCACATGCTGTTTTAAATTCTTGAATAGTAATAGAATCTCCTGACTAGGCATTCTAGCATGTTGAAGATGAAATATGTTTCCTTTTCCGATTTCTAATTCGTTTGAAGTCAAAGTAATAGGGACATTTCTAAAGACATGCCATGGGAAATACAAGTGTACAAAAGTTTCTCTAAAATATATACCAGATTCACAAATTAATACTCCATCGGATCCTTTACCCAAATTACCAAGGACTGATGTATCTAAAAAAGCAATGATTTTTTCTTCTTTTGGAATAATATATTTTGCTCCAATTTCCTTTAACTTTTTGTGTGAAATATGAGTATCTACAAATAATCCATTATCAGGTTCTAATAATTCATCATGCGTCTCAAACAAAGAGCAGATTGATTTTACCTCATTAATTTTTATAACTGGATGTATATCATTTTGCCTTGAATTTTGAAATGAATTTGTAAGAGTTATAAGTAAGTCTTTAAATAACAGTGGTGGATAATCACTCCCGTTAATATTAAAGCTTTTTTGTGCATCAAAAGATAAAAAGCCATCTTTATCAATTTCAATTTGTTGCACTTCATTTAATTGATCCCATGTCATATTCCCTTTACCTAATAACCAATTTTTCCAGTATAAACCCGAACTTGTAAAGTAAACACCATATTTTCCTGATCCAAACAAGTTACAACTTAAAAAAGCAAAAATTCGGTCATCAATTGGTATAGAAAAACGTTTTTTTGCGACTGATAAGAAATCTTTAGGGATTCTAGTAACATAAAATCTAGACTGCTGATATTCTAAACAAATATCAGTTAAACGATTAATATCTATATTCAACATTATCATTCTCCATTCCATATTTCTTTTCG
>NZ_JBHWYR010000088.1:0-15922 GCF_042728695.1 Bacillus sp. NPDC060175 | reverse complement strand
ACACCCGTTCCCATACCGAACACGGAAGTTAAGCTCTCTAGCGCCGATGGTAGTTGGGACCTTGTCCCTGTGAGAGTAGGACGTTGCCAGGCAATATTATTCCGCAGTAGCTCAGCGGTAGAGCTATCGGCTGTTAACCGATCGGTCGTAGGTTCGATTCCTACCTGCGGAGCCATTGGAGAGCTGTCCGAGTTGGCCGAAGGAGCACGATTGGAAATCGTGTATACGTCACAAGCGTATCAAGGGTTCGAATCCCTTGCTCTCCGCCATAAGCATTTTATAATATTTGGCCCGTTGGTCAAGTGGTTAAGACACCGCCCTTTCACGGCGGTAACACGGGTTCGAATCCCGTACGGGTCACCACTTTTGGAGGATTAGCTCAGCTGGGAGAGCACCTGCCTTACAAGCAGGGGGTCGGCGGTTCGATCCCGTCATCCTCCACCATATAAATTATATGAATAATATTGTCGCGGGGTGGAGCAGTACGGTAGCTCGTCGGGCTCATAACCCGAAGGTCGCAGGTTCAAATCCTGTCCCCGCAACCAAATATTTTCGTAATTTGGTTGCTAACACTTATCATATAATTATATAAATAATATTATCGCGGGGTGGAGCAGTACGGTAGCTCGTCGGGCTCATAATCCGAAGGTCGCAGGTTCAAATCCTGTCCCCGCAACCAAATGGTCCCGTGGTGTAGTGGTTAACATGCCTGCCTGTCACGCAGGAGATCGCCGGTTCGACCCCGGTCGGGACCGCCATTTTAATAAGGCTCGGTAGCTCAGTCGGTAGAGCAGAGGACTGAAAATCCTCGTGTCGGCGGTTCGATTCCGTCCCGAGCCACCATTTTAATAAAATATGCCGGCTTAGCTCAATTGGTAGAGCAACTGACTTGTAATCAGTAGGTTGGGGGTTCAAGTCCTCTAGCCGGCACCATGTAAGTTTCGGAGGGGTAGCGAAGTGGCTAAACGCGGCGGACTGTAAATCCGCTCCTTTGGGTTCGGCAGTTCGAATCTGCCCCCCTCCACCATATTTACATAGGGGCATAGTTTAAAGGTAGAACTGAGGTCTCCAAAACCTCCAGTGTGGGTTCAATTCCTACTGCCCCTGCCAAATATATAAACACAACATGGCGGTTGTGGCGAAGTGGTTAACGCACCGGATTGTGGCTCCGGCATTCGTGGGTTCAATTCCCATCAGTCGCCCCATTTTTATTTTTTAAAATTACAAATAAATTAATGGATACTTACATATAATTAAGTAAAACTTCGGTGGGCTATAGCCAAGCGGTAAGGCAACGGACTTTGACTCCGTCATGCGCTGGTTCGAATCCAGCTAGCCCAGCCATTTTTGCGGAAGTAGTTCAGTGGTAGAATACAACCTTGCCAAGGTTGGGGTCGCGGGTTCGAATCCCGTCTTCCGCTCCATTTTAACTTCATATGGCGGCATAGCCAAGTGGTAAGGCAGAGGTCTGCAAAACCTTTACCACCGGTTCAAATCCGGTTGCCGCCTTTCTTATTATGCCGATGTGGCGGAATTGGCAGACGCGCACGACTCAAAATCGTGTTCCTTCGGGAGTGTCGGTTCGACCCCGACCATCGGTATCGGTGAATTAAAAAAGACCCTAACAGAAATGTTAGGGTCTTTTTTGTTAAATTATGCTATGTGATTCTAAAATTCGTAATAAACTTAGGAATTCATGTATAATATAACTTGTCGAAAGAACAAAATGATAGTGATTTATATTATGTCTGTAATATGAATCAAAAATGAACTTTTTATATTTCTTTTAAAAATGTGTTGAATACACATTATATTTCATATTAATATTTTTATGTAGATTTAAAACGGGAAAGAGAGTGGAAAGTATGGGCCGTAAATGGAACAATATTAAAGAAAAAAAAGCATCAAAAGATGCAAATACAAGCCGTATATACGCGAAATTTGGACGTGAAATTTATGTGGCAGCAAAACAAGGCGAGCCAGATCCAGAATCAAACCAAACGTTAAGAGTTGTATTAGAACGTGCAAAAACATATAACGTGCCAAGAACGATTATTGACCGTGCGATTGAAAAGGCAAAAGGCGGTTCAGAAGAAAACTATGACGAGCTTCGTTATGAAGGCTTTGGACCAAACGGATCTATGGTAATTGTAGATACACTGACAAATAACGTAAACCGTACTGCAGCAGATGTACGAGCTGCATTTAGCAAAAACAATGGTAACATGGGTGTGAACGGTTCTGTGGCTTACATGTTTGATGCGACAGCTGTTATCGGTCTTGAAGGTAAAACATCAGATGAAGTTCTTGAAATTTTAATGGAAGCAGATGTAGATGCACGTGACATTCTAGAAGAAGAAGATTCTGTTATCGTTTATGCTGAACCTGATCAGTTCCATTCAGTACAATCTGCACTTAAAGGTGCTGGTGTTGAAGAATTTACAGTTGCAGAATTAACAATGCTTGCACAAAGTGATGTAGAACTTCCTGAAGATGCTCAAGTACAATTTGAAAAAATGGTTGATGCATTAGAAGATTTAGAAGATGTACAGCAAGTTTACCACAACGTAGACTTAGGGGAATAATAAGGTGAAACTTTAATCAGTGGGGGGTGTTCATCCCCCGCTGATTATTACCCCTCACCAATCGGGCGTTTACTGCCCACAAATAGCGGGATATAAGACAGAAGACCCTTTCGTTTAACGAACTGGGTCTTTTTTTATTGAAATAGTTAAGGTGATAAAGTTTTAAAGGGGTTTTGTTGTAGTTATGGAATATGGTTATAGATAGTATTTTAAATAATCGTATTTCTAGGAGGTATTTCTGTGGAGCATAAAACACCAAAGCATATTGTTGCCGTAGCAGGTTACTTAACAAATGAAAAGAATGAGGTACTTTTAACGAAAGTGCACTGGCGAGCTGATACGTGGGAAATGCCTGGAGGACAGGTAGAAGAAGGGGAAGCGCTCGATCAAGCTGTTTGCAGAGAAATAATGGAGGAAACAGGATTAACTGTGAAGCCTATCGGAGTTACAGGGATTTATTATAATGCTTCTATGCATATTGTAGCTGTTGTTTTTAAAGTAGCATATGTTAGTGGTGAAATAAAAATTCAACCTGAAGAAATACAAGAGGCTAAATTTGTTGCTTTAAACGAAGAGAACATTGATGAGTATATAACGCGTCCTCATATGAAATCAAGGACACTTGATGCGATGAAAGCAATGCATTTCATTCCATACGAAACATGGGAAGTTCAGCCATATAATCTTATAGGAAGATTGTAAAGTTTTGGTTAGTTATTTGAGGACATCTCAAATTGCTAACCTTTTCTTTATGTATACTGTTTCAGAAAAAGGTCACAATAATAAAGTGTAGGCTAATAATTAGTGGAGGAAGCAGAGCTACTACCTAATTTTCTAGCTTTAGCCAAGTTTTGAGGGAGAAGTCTTACTGCCCACAAATAGCGAGATAATCTGAAAGCTATTATTGATTTATAGAACGTTTGTTCTGTATAATAGTGATATATCATATATAATTAGATTGCTAGATATTTAAAAGTATAAATGTATAAACTGATATAATAAAAGAATAAAGTGAAATTAAGGAGAGTCCTACTTCCTATAAATAGTATAATAAACAAATGTATATTCAATATTTCATATGAATAGTAGATAAAAAAGGACTGTGATACAATACATTTTTACACCTTACAATGTTGTAAGGTAGGTGTAAGAGAAATCGATGGGATATTCTTTTACAACAAGGTATTCTTAAATTAAGAGTTATATATGCTGTGTGGAAAAGAGGTGTTCGAGATGAAAGAACGAGTATTATCTAGAGTGAATTATCATCAAAAAGTTGCATTAAATCCATTAACTAAATTTCTTTATAAAGCCATTATATTATTATTATTGTTAAGTTTTGCATTATTATTCGTTGGAAATGTAATGATTGAGCGAAGTGATATTAGTAAATTACATGTATCCGCTAAGTTAGAGGTGCCAGAATCATTAACACACGCATTTATTGCGACGGAAGATAAAAGGTTTTATCATCATAACGGTTTAGACTATATAGCAATTATTCGAGCTTCTATTGAAAATATAAAAGCTGGTGGTGTTGTGCAAGGAGGAAGCACGATTACACAGCAGCTATCTAAAAATGCTTTTTTATCTAATGAACGTACATTTTCTCGTAAGTGGAAAGAAATTTTTTATACGAAAAAAATTGAACGTACATTCACAAAGGATGAGATTTTAAAATTATATGTGAGTAATATTTACTACGGAGAAGGAGCATGGGGAATTGAAAAAGCAGCAAACCTTTACTTCGGTAAAAAGGTGGATCAATTAACATTGGCAGAGAGTGCAATGATGGCTGCTGTAGTAAAAGCACCAGCTTATTACTCACCTGCACAAAATTATGATAAAGCAGTTGAAAGACGAAATGTAGTTTTAAGACTAATGGAGAAAGAAGGATATATAAATCATGATGAGTATGTGCAAGCAGTTAGTGAGAAATTAGTAATTCGTCATGATATAAAAACAGAGCAGTCCATGTTAAAAAATGCACGTGAAAAAGCAGTAAGTTAAAAGAAGCTCCTATATAAGGGCTTCTTTTTTTGAATAATTTGTGACAAAAGACGACACAATATTGTCACAAATATTGTATTTTTGTAATTTATGTGAGCGTGTTCATTGCGTGACCTATGTAAGTATTGATATTATGTGTATTGTGTACAATGATGTATACAGAATATGAAATTAAAGAGGAATGTATATGAAATCATCAAACAAACTCATGGTTCTTGGTATAGTTTTTTCTATCGCAGTATTGATTGTAATCGGGACAATTGTGTATAGCATCATAAATGACAAGAAAGATAAAGGGAATGAGATGTTTGCTTATTCTACGCAACAATCTTTAGGGAAAGATGATGCTCCAGTTAAGGTAGTTGAATTTGGAGACTTTAAATGTCCTGCTTGTCGTACTTGGGATGTAACGGTATTACCACGATTAAAAGAAGAGTATATTGATAAAGGTAAAGTGCAGTTATATTTTATTAACTTCCCGTTTATCGGAAAAGACTCTGATTTAGGTGCAGCTGCCGGTGAAGCAATTTATAAACAAGATCAAGATTCATTCTGGATTTTCTATGATGAGATTTATCAAAATCAAAAGAAAGATACGGAAGAATGGATTACAGAAGAATTACTTCTTAATATTGTGAAAGAAAAGCTTCCGAAAATTAATGTAGAACAGTTTAAAAAAGATTTACACAGTAAAGAAATGAAAGACAAAGTACGTAAAGATTCAGATCGTGCTCAAAAATTAAAAGTTCAAGGTGCTCCTTCAGTATATATAAATGGGAATCTTGCAAACCCTGATTTCGATAGTATGAAGAAGGCGATTGATAAAGAATTGAAAAAGTGATGAGGTATCTCATCACTTTTTCGACTTTTTTCGATAAATTTCTTGCTTCGATTTTTTTTACATGCTATACTACTTTACATAAGTTATTTCAATATCTTATATTTATTCATATTTGCGGGTGTAGTTTAGTGGTAAAACAAGAGCCTTCCAAGCTCTGGTCGAGAGTTCGATTCTCTTCACCCGCTCCAAATTTTATTTAATATTTTTCTGATAAATTGTGATCAACGCAGTGTTTCGTTTCTAAGATAAACGAAGCATTGCGTTTTTTTAATGTTTGAAAATCATAATTGTATGCGAAAATAGAAGTAAAGAATATTATTCCAAAAGTGAATTGCTAACCAATATAGTCGTTACATAAGGGATGGATTCATCGGAGGAGGCGATAAAGAATGGATTTTGAACAATTAAAGCAAGATTTAATTGCGTATAGTAAAACGATTGGTATAGATAAAATAGGTTTTGCCAGTGCTTCACCATTTGAGGAGTTAAAGCAGCGTCTAATCCAGCAACAACAATTGAATTATCAGTCTGGATTCGAAGAACCTGATATAGAGAAGAGAACGAATCCACAGTTATTGTTACCTGGTGCGAAATCAATTATTGCGATTGCTTTAGCGTACCCTTCAAAATTAAAAAATGCACCATTAAGTAAGCGTGGAGAACGTCGCGGGATTTTTTGTCGTGCTTCTTGGGGCCAAGATTATCACCTTGTTTTACGAGATCGTTTGCAAAAGTTAGAGGCGTATTTAATCGAAAAGCTTCCGGATATAGAAGTGAAATCAATGGTTGATACAGGGGAGCTAAGTGATCGAGCTGTTTCAGAGCGTGCCGGTATTGGATGGAGTGGTAAGAACTGCGCTATTATTACGCCGGAATTTGGTTCGTATGTATACTTAGGAGAAATGATTACGAATGTTCCATTCCCTCCTGATCGGCCAATAGAAGATCAATGTGGAAGTTGTACGAAATGTATTGATATTTGTCCTACAGGTGCTTTAGTACAAGGCGGTCAGTTGGACTCGAAGAAATGTATTGCATTTTTAACACAGACAAAAGGATTTCTGCCTGAAGAATATCGCGATAAAATAGGAAATCGTATATATGGATGTGATACGTGTCAGACTGTTTGTCCGAAAAATAAAGGAATGGATTTTCATAACCATCCTGAAATGGAGCCTGATCCTGAATTAGTTAAACCATTATTAACACCACTTTTAACAATTAGTAATCGTGATTTTAAGGGAAAATATGGGGTTATGTCTGGTTCATGGAGAGGTAAAAAGCCATTGCAACGAAATGCTATTTTAGCACTTGCACATTTTAAAGAAACAGCAGCAATTCCTGATTTAATCGGTGTTATGAAAGATGATCCAAGACCAGTACTTCGGGGAACAGCAGCATGGGCACTTGGGAAAATTGGTGGAGATGGAGTAGGAGAAGCCATTGAAAAAGCGATGGAACGTGAGAAAGATGAAGAGGTTCTTCATGAAATGAATCGTGGACTTGAATTGTTAGCACAGAAAAAAGAGTAGATAATATCTCCCTTTTTCATATTGTAATATGGGAGGGAGACGAAATGGTTGTAAAAGCGAATATTGAAAAGCAAGTGCAACAGTTTTTAGCATATATCACAGAGAAACGAACTGATGTGGATGGTATTGCAGTAGATTTGTTACAAATGGTACAGAGAAAGAAACAATTGTTTCAAAAGCGTAGTGCACATATAGTGAAAGCAACTGCAGATATTTCTTTCATTAGACAATTAAATAGTAATGAGCATCAAGAAATTGATTATCAAATACACTTGAAATATTTAATTAAGCATAAAGAATTATTTTATATCGAAGAGGAACAATTAAAACGACGAGTTTGTTTAAAAAATAGTCGTATAATAGATGATTATGCTCTTGAAGTGTCAGAAGAAATAGGAATAGGTGAAACGTTAGAACGGGAAGTCACGAAAGAAAAATACGGTTCATATCAATATAATCGTTTAGAGGCAGTGAAATATGCAGAGCGTTGGTGGGATGATCGCAATCCTGCATACCGTAATTTTCCTGATAATTGTACAAATTTCATTTCACAATGTCTGCATACTGGAGAAGTGCCAATGAATGGACATCCTAATATTCGTAAAGGGTGGTGGCAAAGGGGAAACCAGTGGAGTTGGAGCTGGGCTGTAGCACACTCTTTTTATTGGTATTTGTCAGGTGCTACAGCTGGTCTTCGAGCAGAAGCAGTAGAAAAGCCAGAAGACCTTATTCTTGGCGATGTAATTGCGTATGATTTTGAGGATGATGGTAGGTGGAATCATACGACAATTGTAGTAGCAAAAGACGCAGATGGTATGCCGCTTGTAAATGCACATTCAGCGAATAGCCGCAGGCGTTATTGGAACTATGAAGACTCTAGTAAATATAAACCACAAATGAAATATAAATTCTTTCATATTATTAATGGGTAGAGATTTTTCGTTCAAGTGGTATAATACGTAGTAGACAAAAAATAGAGGTGAATATCGCGTGGGAGTACATGTTGTTTTATATCAACCAGAAATTCCAGCAAATACAGGGAATATTGCACGTACTTGTGCAGCAACTGGAACAGAGTTACATTTGATTAGACCGCTTGGATTTTCAACGGATGACAAAATGTTAAAGCGTGCAGGACTAGATTATTGGCAGCACGTAAAAGTTACGTATTATGATTCAATCGAAGAATTTTATGAGAAAAATAAAGATGGTGAATTCTTCTATTTAACAAAGTATGGCGAGAAAGCTCATACAGCATTTGATTATAGCAAACGTGAGAAGGATTACTATTTCGTATTTGGAAGAGAAACAAATGGATTACCAGCTAATGTAATTGAAGAAAACTTCGATCATTGTTTACGTATTCCAATGACGGATAAAGTACGTTCATTAAATTTATCTAATACAGCAGCAATTTTAATTTATGAAGCGTTCCGTCAACAAAATTATCCAGGATTAGATTTAGAAATCGTTTATTAAAAGTCGCCATTTGGCGACTTTTTTATTTTTTAAAAAAATATGTAATCATACATTTTAAAAAAGGTACATATTCATATAGAATGAGATATATGAATAAAAATAGATAAGACGGGTTGAGATAAATATGAAGGAACAATATAATAATCAAAATACCTTTTTAAGTATGATAGATATGGATTTAGTAAGACAGGGACTGTTACATGCTATTCAAGATTTAGTGTTTATTGTGAAAGTTATTGACGATGAAACTTTTAAATATATTTATGTGAATAAAATAGGAATGGATCACGCCAGGCTAGGGAAAGAATGTTATGGAAAAACTTTTGCAGAAGTATTACCAGAAGATACGGCAAGGTTATTGCAAGGACAATATGAAAAAGTAATGAGAGAAGCGAGAGCAAATACATTTTGTGATGTAATTAGTTTGCCAGCTGGCGATATACATTATGAATCTTCACTTAATCCAGTATGCGATGTAAATGGAACATGTCAGTTTATTATTTGTATTACTAGAGATATTACAGCACAGGTTAAGAAAAAAGCGGAAATAGAAGAAAAACAAATGTTATTTAAGTCATTACTAGAATATAATAATGATTCCATTGTATCTGTAGATTCTATTGGAAGAATTACATATGCAAATCCAGCAACTTATGAAATTTTTGGGTATCGATATGAAGAGTTAAAGGACCAATTTATTTTTCAGTTTATAAATAAAGAATATGAAAAAACTTTTCAAACTATATTTAAGAATGCTTTACAGGGAAAAGCAAGACAAATTGTTGCAAAGAAATATGTTCATAAAGAAGGGTATGAACTTTATATTTCTGTGAGGACTATCCCCATTATTGTGAATAGTGAAATCGTCGGAGTGTACATTGTTACGAGGGATGTTACGAGGCAAGTATTAAATGAGATGAAAACAGAGTATTTGGCTTACTTCGATCAGTTAACGGGGTTAATGAATAGAATATCATGTACAAATAAACTAAATGAATTTTTAGATGATAATAAAGAATTTGCATTGGTTTTTATAGATTTGGATGAATTTCACCTTATTAATGATACATTTGGTCATAAAGAAGGGGATCAAGTATTAAAAAAAGTTACTGAATGCCTACGAGAACTAAAAATAGAAGATATGCATTTATTTAGAGAACATGATGATCAATTTGTTATGTTAATAGAAAATATAACGAAAGAATGCGTAGAGGAAGTGGCACAAACAATATTAAAAAGAATTAGTGAGCATTTTGTAATAGAAGAAGAGGATGTTTATTTGAGTGCATCAATTGGGATTGTAATGGCTCCAAAAGATGGAATGGATGAAAAAATGCTTTTCCAAAGAGTCGACACAGCTTTGGAAAAAGCAAAGGAAAAAGGAAAAGGATATTATCATTTTTATTGTAGTGGATTAGATTGTGAACGTGAACAAAGGTTTATAATAGAGAATCAGTTACATCGTGCTATAGAGAAAAATGAATTTTCCCTATATTATCAACCTCAAATTAATATTGAAACGGGAAAGATAGCCAGTATGGAAGCATTAATAAGGTGGGAGAATAAGGAGCTAGGATTTGTCTCGCCAAATCAATTTATCCCACTTGCTGAAAGAACAGGATTTATTATTAAACTTGATGAATGGGTAGTACATCAAGTTTGTGAACAGATACGTGAATGGTTAAATAAAGGGTATGAAGTTGTACCAATTGCAGTTAATATTTCAGCTAGACATTTTCGTTCTATTACACTAATAGAGATGATTACACGTGCTTTAAATAAGTACAACGTCCCCCCTCATTTATTAGCAATAGAAGTTACAGAAGGGGCTCTTATACATAAAGATTTATCGAAAAGAGTGTTAATGCAGTTAAAAGAACAAAATTTAAAGATTCATTTAGATGACTTTGGAACGGGATATTCATCTTTAAGTTATTTAAAAACATATCCGATTGATACGTTAAAAATTGATCGTTCTTTTATGGAAGGTATATATAAAGATGAAAGAGATACGAATATTACGGCTGCAATTATTCATTTAGCACATACTCTAGGGTTAAATGTAATTGCAGAAGGAGTAGAAAAAGCGGAACAAATACAATTTTTAAAGGAAAAGAATGTGAAACTCGTACAAGGTTATTTTTATAATCGTCCTTTATCGATATACGATGTGGAAAATATTTATTTTAAATAGTGTATAAAAAACAAGAAAAAAAGTGATGTGCTTTTCAGCACATCACTTTTTATGTGTACCTGGTTTATCGTTATAACCAGATGTGAAAATAGCTGTAAGAAATGTGAGTGATACACATAAAATTAATAATAACTTCATCCTAATTTCCTCCTTACTTTTTCGGTTTACGAATCCTATTTGTGAATCGAAATGTATGTAAGGTTCCTAGAAGAAAAGAATTTATTTACAATGAATAGCAGCGTGAAAACTTTAATACCTTTATTATACAGAATTTTCTTTGAATTTTGGAGAGAATTTTATAGCGCTATTATATATTTCGTTTTGATTTAAAGAATGTTTAAGGACATCCTAGCATACCTTTTATAATAATCCGATTGAACAAGGAGATGGGGGAGGAGCTATAATGGATATTCTAAAGAAAATTGAACAATATCGGGAAGCAGAAGAACGTTTACAATGGGAAGGTACGTTTGCGGAGTATTTGGAGCTTGTGAAAGAAAGACCATGGGTGGCTCAAACAGCACACTCTCGCATTTACAATATGATAAAAGATGCTGGAATTGAAGAAGTTGATGGTAGAAGAAAATATAACTTCTTTAGTAATCAGCTATTTGGATTAGAGGATGCTTTAGAACGCCTTGTGGAAGAATATTTTCATCCATCTGCAAAACGATTAGATGTTAGAAAACGTATTTTGTTATTAATGGGGCCTGTTAGTGGGGGGAAATCAACATTAGTTACGATGTTGAAACGAGGATTAGAAACATATTCACGAACAGATCGTGGAGCGATTTTTGCATTAAAAGGCTGCCCAATGCATGAAGATCCACTTCATTTAATTCCGCAGCATTTACGGAATGATTTCTTTGATGAGTATGGAGTAAGAATTGAAGGGAATTTATCACCATTAAATGTTATGCGTCTAGAGCAAGAATACGGGTCAAGAATTGAAGATGTAGTTGTAGAGCGTATTTTCTTCTCTGAAGATCGCCGTACAGGAATTGGTACATTTAGTCCTTCTGATCCAAAATCACAAGATATTGCCGATTTAACAGGTAGTCTAGACTTTTCTACAATCGCAGAATACGGTTCGGAATCAGATCCTCGTGCATATCGATTTGATGGAGAATTAAATAAGGCGAACCGTGGAATGATGGAATTCCAAGAGATGCTAAAATGTGATGAGAAATTTTTATGGCATTTATTATCGCTTACACAAGAAGGGAATTTTAAAGCAGGAAGATTTGCGCTTATTTCAGCAGATGAATTAATTGTAGCGCATACAAATGAAACAGAGTATCGTTCCTTCATAGCAAATAAGAAAAATGAAGCATTGCATTCACGAATTATTGTAATGCCGGTTCCATATAATTTACGGGTTAGTGAAGAAGAACATATTTATGAAAAAATGATTCGTGAAAGTGATGTGTCTAATGTTCATATTGCACCGCATACACTTCGCGTTGCAGCAATGTTCACTATTTTAACTCGTTTAAAAGATCCGAAGCGTCCGGATATTGATTCAATTAAAAAGATGCGTTTATATGATGGAGAAACGGTAGAAGGGTATAATGCGATTGATGTAGAAGAATTGCAACGCGAATATCAAGATGAAGGTATGAAGGGGATTGATCCTCGTTATGTCATTAACCGAATTTCTTCTACAATTATTCGAAAAGAGGTACCATCTATTAATGCACTAGATGTACTGAGATCGTTAAAAGACGGATTGGATCAGCACCCGTCAATTAGTAGTGAAGACCGAGAGCGCTATATGAATTTCATCTCATTAGCGAGAAAAGAATACGATGAAATTGCTAAGAAAGAAGTACAAAAAGCGTTTGTTTATTCATACGAAGAATCAGCTAAGACACTTATGGATAATTACCTAGATAACGTCGAAGCGTACTGCAATAAATCAAAATTACGTGATCCGTTAACGGGTGAAGAAATGAGCCCAGATGAAAAACTTATGCGTTCGATTGAAGAGCAAATTGGAATTTCAGAAAATGCTAAAAAGGCATTCCGTGAAGAAATTTTAATTCGCATTTCTGCTTATGCACGTAAAGGGAAGCGCTTTGATTATAATTCACACGAACGTCTTCGTGAAGCGATTCAGAAAAAACTATTTGCTGATTTAAAAGATATAGTGAAAATTACAACATCAACGAAAACACCAGACGAAAATCAGCTTAAGAAAATCAATGATGTTGTTGCACGCTTAATTGATGAGCATGGCTATAATTCTTCATCTGCGAATGAATTGTTACGATATGTAGGTAGTTTGTTAAATCGATAGTTTGATAACAAAACGCTGTCTCTTGTTCTTGGGACGGCGTTTTGTTATCTATTGATACTTGTAAAAAGTGTCATAGCTTGTCCAAATATAATAAATTAAGATGCGATTTTATGAATTTATTGTCAATTATTTTTACAATATGCATATGATAGAGTAACCAACCATTCATACGAAAAAAGCCAACACAATACAATATGTTGCAAAGTGAAAATGTGTGCAACAATGCATTGTGTTTCTTTCTTATCAACGGCTGAATGTTTCTTTCTATTATGTGAGTGGCAAAATTTTGTTTAGGATGCTCGGAGTATTGTATGAAAAACGCTATATATGTTTATGGGATGATTTTCAATGGGCAGTTACCTTTCAAATATTCTAGCTTGGCATATTACAGAACAAAATTTATAGATTGCTGTTCATAGAGGAAGACAATTACAGTAAGGAGGGAAAGGAATGGGCGAAGAAAACCAACCAAATTATACGATTTCACAGGAAAACTGGTCCCTCCATCGCAAAGGATATGACGACCAACAACGCCATCAAGAAAAAGTACAAGAGGCAATTAAAAATAATTTACCAGATCTTGTAACGGAAGAAAATATTGTTATGTCTAATGGTAGGGATGTTGTGAAAATACCGATTCGTTCTTTAGATGAATATAAGATTAGATACAATTATGATAAAAATAAACATGTTGGGCAAGGGAACGGTGACAGCAAAGTTGGCGATGTCGTTGCGAGGGATGGATCAGGTGGTCAAAAGCAGAAAGGACCAGGAAAAGGGCAAGGGGCAGGAGATGCAGCTGGGGAAGATTATTATGAAGCAGAAGTCTCAATTTTAGAATTGGAGCAAGCGTTTTTCAAAGAATTAGAGTTGCCTAATTTAAAGAGAAAAGAACTGGATGAAAACCGGATTGAACACATTGAATTTAATGATATTAGAAAAACAGGATTATGGGGAAATATTGATAAGAAACGAACGATGATATCTGCATATAAACGAAATGCAATGCGTGGTAAAGCATCTTTCCATCCAATTCACCAAGAGGATTTAAAGTTCCGTACTTGGAATGAAGTGTTAAAGCCAGATTCAAAAGCTGTTGTATTAGCGATGATGGATACGAGTGGATCGATGGGGATATGGGAGAAGTATATGGCACGTAGCTTCTTTTTCTGGATGACAAGATTTTTACGCACAAAGTATGAAACCGTAGACATTGAGTTTATTGCCCATCATACGGAAGCGAAGGTCGTTACAGAAGAAGAATTTTTCTCAAAAGGAGAAAGTGGTGGAACGATCTGTTCTTCTGTGTACAAAAAAGCACTTGAGTTAATCGATAATAAATATTCACCAGATCGCTATAATATTTATCCATTCCACTTTTCAGATGGTGATAATTTAACTTCGGATAATGCGAGATGTGTAAAGCTTGTGGAAGAGTTGATGAAGAAGTGTAATATGTTTGGGTATGGGGAAGTGAACCAGTACAACCGCCACAGTACGCTTATGTCAGCATATAAAAATATTAAAGATGAGAACTTTAGGTACTATATTTTAAAACAAAAAGCAGATGTATTTCATGCGATGAAGAGCTTTTTTAAAGAAGAATCAGGAGAGAAAATGGCATAACCCCTTTTGAAGGGGTTTATTTTTTTGTAAACTTTTTATTTTTTTAGTTGACAATGATATTGAAAATCATTATCATTTATTCGAGAATGATTACATTTTGATTTATATATTTCGGAGGAGATGTAAAGTTGAAAAAAAATAAAAGAAAACGTATAAATGCAATGTTAGTGGCCGCTACATTGGTAATTCCATTTGCAGCATATTCTACGCCGGCATTAGCGGCAGTAGCAATTGAGGCGAATAAGGCTGGGCATACTTTAGAGAATGGTATTTATGATGCTGTTATTAAAGCATATAAAGATAAAACAAATGAAGAATCTATGGCAGCTGTTTATATAAAGGATCCTAAGTTAACAATTGAGAATGGAAAGAAAATTGTAACGGCAACGTTAAGTGATAGTGATTTCTTCCAATACTTGAAAACAGAGGATATTCATACTCCTGGTGTGTTCCAAGATGTAAAAGTTATATCAGAGGATAAAAAGAAAAATGGGACGAAAGTTATTCAATTTGAAGTTGGAGAATTAGGAAAAAGATATAATATGCAAATGCATATTTATATTCCGACAATGGCTTATGACAATAAGTATCAAGTACAGTTTGAAGTAAATGCTTTAAATTTAGAAAATAATGTTCCAAAAGAACAAAAGGAAAATAAAGAGGAAAAAGTGGATCAACAAGATGAAAGTGGAAATGTAATATTAGATAAGCAATTACAAAGGCATATTAATAAATATAACTTGAATAGAGAGAATCTAGATACTCCAATAACTAAGGAAGATTTATTAAAAGTTAAATCCTTAATAGTCGTTGAAGCTAAAAGTAAAGGAATACAAGACGTAAGCGGTCTAGAATATATGACGAATTTAGAAAGCTTAAGGTTGGAAGAAGTTAAGTTAGAAAATATACAATTTATCTCGAAATTGAGACAATTGAAGTTATTAAGTATAACCTATGGTGAACTTGAAGATATTAGACCTTTGGCTGAGTTAGAACATATTGAGTTTTTAAATTTGAGAAATAATAAAATTTCAGATTTAAGCCCATTAAGTCAAATAAAGAAGATTAAAACGCTAGATTTAAGTAGTAACTATATAAAAGATATTAAACCATTATTTACAGTGAAATCTTTAAGGGATTTGACTGTAGCAAATAATCAAATTAGTAATGATAACCTTGCTGGGATTGAGCAATTGAAAAATGTAAAGAATTTATCTTTAAGTAACAATGGACTTACGAATATTGAACATATTACATCAATGAAAAAATTAATAGAGTTAGATCTTGCTAAAAATGAATTAGAAAACATCGAACCTTTATCAAGATTGTCTACTGTACAATCACTTAATTTAGAAG
>NZ_JBHWYR010000087.1:0-16057 GCF_042728695.1 Bacillus sp. NPDC060175 | reverse complement strand
ATATATATATTTAAAATTCATTTTTTTATTGTGTTTTTTCTAGTGATAGAAATAAGAAAAAATAAACTGTATAAAAATGAAATATAAAAAACAATCCGTTTTTAAAACGGATTGTTTTTTATTGGAATAATATTATTTGATAAATTGAAAGCATGAATGATTATTCTACTTCACTTGTATACTTTTCAGGTAATAATTCCATTACGCTACATTTTACAAGTTCACCATTATAAGAAAGTATAACGTTTGTATTTTTTCCGTAATCACTTATTAATTCTCGGCACATACCACATGGAGCGACAACCCAACATTTTTCTATATCTTCATGAGGATGTGGGTGAGCAATTGCTACAATGGTATCAAATTCATGATCACCTTCTGAAATAGATTTTCCGATTGCCATAGCTTCACCGCATACTGTTATTTTTCCAACATTTGCTTCAACATGTACTGCTGCATACACATTACCCGTTTTGGTTCGTACAGCTGAACCGATATGATGACGACCATATTTATAGTTTTTTTCGATTACTTTTTCAGCGGCTCTAATTAAATCATAGTCTCTCTCCTTTATTAAGCATAATACGACCATCTTAAAAGGAAATTTAAATATTTAAATTCAATCGCTACTATTAAAAAAAGTAATCAAATAATATTATTATGTAAACTATTAATTTAAAAAGGAAAATATAATAATGAATAGAACATATAGAAAGGGATACTCAAATAATTTGAAAACTGGGGGATTATTATGAAACATTTACAATCAATATCACAAGCTGTCATAAGCGGCGACAAGGAAAAGGTAGAGGGATTAATAAAGATGGATCCAAGTGTTGTTAACGAATTTAGTGAAGATGGCTGGACACCACTTCATTTAGCAGCTTATTTTGGACAGATAGAACTAGCAAGTTTTCTTTTAAAAAGTGGTGCAGATATACATATTAGAGCAAAGAATGAAAATGAAAATACACCACTTCAAGCGGCAATTGCGAACAAACAAAGCGAGCTTGTAGCATTCTTAATTGAAAAGGGATCAGATGTGAATGCAGTTCAAAGTGGTGGTTGGACAGGACTTCATGAAGCTGCTTTATTAGGAAATGAAGAAATAATTATATTATTACTTGAAAACCGGGCTAATAAAACGATTAAGAAAAATGATGGGAAAACAGCGTACGATATTGCATTAGAGAAAGGGCATGAGCATCTTTTACATCATTTACAGGGGGAAGTAAGTTTATGATTAATCGCTGGAATGTAGGGATTTTTCTATTTAATGAAGTGGAAGTGTTAGATTTTGCGGGCCCATTTGAAGTTTTTTCCGTGACTACAACGAATGGTGAACAACCATTTACTGTACATACCGTTAGCCAAGACGGGGAAATGATTATAGCGCGGAACGGATTAAAGGTACAACCGGATTATAGCATTGAAAATTTACCTCCAGTTGATATTTTAATTATTCCTGGTGGATTAGGTGTTAGAGAAAACGAAGTGGAAAATGAAATTATAATAAATTGGATTCGTCAGCAAATGAAAGAAGTGAAGTTAATGGCTTCTGTTTGTACTGGAGCGCTTTTGTTAGCGAAAGCAGGTTTACTTGAGGAAAAACAAGCGACAACACATTGGGCTAGTATTGAAAACTTTAGAAATGATTTTCCAAATATTGAAGTATTAGAAAATGTAAAGTTTGTAGATGAGGGGCATATTATTACGTCTGGTGGAATTTCAGCCGGAATTAACATGTCATTTCATATTGTGAAAAACTTGTTAGGTGCTCGGGTTGCTGAAGAAACAGCGAAGAGAATGGAATATGATATTGATTTGAAATATTGAAAGTAAAACAAGACCAGCAGTTGAAATATCCAACCGCTGGTCTTGTTTTATATTGACTGAATATACGCTAATTCCTCATCCGTAAGGATCGGACGGGTAGTTGCATCTGCATTTTCTTTCGCTTGTTTTTCTGTTTTTGCGCCAGGAATTGCGACCGATACTGCTGGATGAGAGAGGACGTAGCGAAGTGCAAGTTGTCCTAATGTCTGATTTTCATTTGAGAGTAACCTTAATTTTTCTATTTTTTGTAAATCTTCTTGAAACCACTTTTCTTTTGGCCATTCTTTGCGTAAATCTCCGTCAGGAAAAGTTGTTTTATTTGTAAACTTTCCGGTTAATATCCCCATTTTTAAAGGGCCGCGTATAACAGCTCCTAAATTGTTCTCTTGTAGGTAGGGCAGTATGTCGTTTTCTGGTTTTCGGTTTAATATGTTGTAATCAAGTTGCACAACATCAATTTCAGCGTTTTTATTGAAGTGTTTTATATATTGTATGTCGTGAGTTGAAACTCCAACAGCTCTTACTTTTCCTTCCCGTTTTAATATTTCAAATGCGCGTAAAAATGCTTCTGTTTCTTCTTGTTTATCCCACCAAATGTGACAGAAATAAACATCAATATAATCTGTTTCTAGGCGCAGTAAGCTAGTTTCAAATACTGCGATCACTTTTTCGGCAGTATTATAAACAGGCTCTCCACTTGGATCATAGTGATGCCCAATTAAACCGCCTTTCGTTGATAAAATGATATTATTACGGTGCTCTCTTATCGCTTGAGTTACTAACCTTTCACTATGTCCTAATCCGTATACATCAGCAGTATCAATAAAGTTTACGCCGTATTCAATAGCTTTCTGCATAGCGGTTATAGATTGTTTGTCGTTAACAGGACCCCATTCATCGCCGCCAATCGCCCACGCTCCAAAGCCAATTTCAGAAACAGTAATGCCAGTGTTACCTAATGTACGGTAGTGCATCGTTTTTCCTCCTTGTATGCATGTTATAACATCGGTATGCAAAACTGGAATTTATGTGTGTAAAAATGTTTTCTACAATTGGGGAAAAAGAATAACATAAACTACTATTTTATAGCAGCATAAATAAAATTTTTTATTTTAAATACAGAGATGTCGTCGAACGCTATCTCTAATTGGTTAATTTGTGAGTTTTTTTGGTGAAGGAGCTTATTTTATAAGAATAGAATTTAAGTTAGTAAGAGATCGTGCCGATGGTAGTGAAAAAATATGGGTTAGGGGGATTTGAAAATGAGGAAACTCAAAAGAGTAAATGTTCCTAATATACCAGAGCAACTATCACAGCCTAATGACAATCGAGCAATAAATAAGAAGAAATTAAGGCGATTTATATTCATGTTTATTTTTATAGCTGCAACTACTTTGTACGTTCAATATATTTTGACGAAACAACAAGAAATAATTAATGAAAAAAAAGATACAATAACGAATCAAAAGAAACAACTAGTTTCTTTAAAGAAAGATCAAGGTTTTTTAAAGACTAACATCGAGAATTTAGGTGATAATGAAGAAGAAATTTTAAAGTTTGCGAGAAAAGAGTATCAATTTTCTAAGTCAAACGAAACAATATTCGTATTGCCAAAGTGAAGTGGTGAAACAGTTAGCGATAGCTAACTGTTTTTTGATGTATGAGGGAAAAGGTGTTTGTAGTGTGAATGTCATGGTACAAGGAGCAATGACATATTGTAAAAATGAGAAGTTTGAGCCATTTTTTAGTTGTTTTAAGAGACTTTCATAATTATGGAATATATGTCAAAATAAATATTGTTAAAATTCTGTCAATTGTTTATAATACAAGGTAAGCGGATACGTTTTTTAATCAACGTTGAGTTAACAGCTCATACGTCTATTAAGAAAACCGTTATCCTCGTATAAGAAAGGAAGATAGCTGTGTACGCTTCAAATACAATTTACGTCGTAGGAGATGCGAAAGCACCTCAAAATAATCCCATTACCGAAAAGTTTAAAAGCTATTTTGTAGCATTTGTACTTGAGAAGGATACAGGGGAAATTGTAGATGCAGATTGCTCAGCGACAATTGCATTAACATCTCAATTTGTTAAATATTTGTTTCTACATAAAAATATTAATGACCCAGCATTAGTAACAGAAATAAAAAATCGATACTTCGGTTCGTCTCAAAAGGCGCTACTTGTAGCGCTAAAGGATGCACAGAAAAAATATAATCAGATCGCTGCTTTGTCTACCCATTCATAGACAAAATCCAGCCGTAAGAATCTTCTTATGGCTGGATTTTTTTGTTTCGCATTAACGGGAAGAATAAAGCCTCACGTGGATTAAAGTATCACTCTATAAATAACGAAAGGATGAACAAAATGAAAATTACCGATGTGAAGGTAAACCGCCGACATGTAAAACTTCATACACCGTTTAAAACAGCGCTTCGTACTGTAACGGAAATCGAAAGTATAGATGTGTTTATTCATACAGATGAAGGGATCGTTGGAAAAGGAGCTGCTGCAGCAACGCCGGTTATTACAGGTGATTTTGCCAACGGGATGGAGGAAGCAATATTAGGACCAATTCGTTCTGTATTAGTTGAAAAAGATGTACTGCAATTTCAAACATTATTGTTACACATTCAAATGAGTTGCATAGGAAATACAAGTGCGAAAGCGGCGGTAGATATGGCTTTATACGATGTGTATTGTCAATTTCACAACATACCGTTATACGCATTACTAGGTGGAAAGAAAGAGATTTATACTGATATTACAGTAAGTGTGGATGAACCTTTATTAATGGCAAAAGAAGCGAAAAAGCATATTGAAAAAGGATTTCAAACATTAAAAATTAAGGTGGGTAAAGAGGCGCATTTAGATTTGGAACGCATAGAGGCAATTCGAAATGTGGTTCCAAAGAATACGACCTTACGTCTAGATGCAAATCAAGGATGGAAACCAAAAGAAGCGGTTTCTATTATTAGAGAAATGGAGAATAGAAATTTAAAAATAGAATTTGTAGAACAACCAGTTCATGCGAAAGATTGGGATGGATTAAAATACGTGAAAGACAATGTACAAACGCCTATTATGGCAGATGAAAGTATGTTTTCGGCAAGCGACGCATTAAAGATTGTCCAAGGAGGATATGCAGACCTACTTAATATTAAATTAATGAAATGCGGTGGTATTCGAGAAGCCTGGAAAATTGCAGATATTGCGGAAGCAGCAGGTGTGAAATGTATGGTTGGAAGTATGATGGAATCTTCACTTTCAGTTAGCGCTGTTGCACATTTAGCTGCGGCTCATCCGAACATTCACTACTTTGATCTTGATGCACCGTTATGGTTAGTAGAAGAGCCAGAAGGAATGACTTACACGGGTCCGAAGGTAAACCTGCATTCTGTAGTGAATATAAAATCTTAGAAGTAGTACCTAGTAAACTATCTTTCAAGGGGGATATATATGAAAAAAGTAGGAACTGCATTTTTAACAACTTTATTTATATTTTCATCATTTACATCGGCAAATGCCGAAGAGAAGAAAGATAGCAAAGCATTTATAGATGTGTCTGCCGCAACGTTATGGACTGCACCTGATTCATTACGGCCAATTGATGCACCGAGTGCAACAAATCCAGTTGATTTATGGAAATGGACGAAATCAATGACGCTCGATGAAAAACTATGGTTAACAAATGCAAATAAATTAGAAACGCAAGCACTACTTGGTCAAGAAGTAACGGTTGTTGATAAGAAAGGTGACTGGGTAAAAGTGTTAGTACACGGACAACCGACACCACGAAATGAAGAAGGTTACCCGGGATGGATGCCTGAAAAACAATTAACGTATAATCAGGAGTTTGCAGATAAAACAAACGAACCGTTCGTATTAGTAACGAAACCGACAGCAATTTTATATATAAATCCTTCTGAAAAACAAAAAGCACTTGAAGTTAGCTATAATACGCGACTGCCGCTACTAAGTGAAGATACAATTTCATACCGCGTATTGTTGCCAAATGGGCAGAAAGCATGGCTACGAAAAAATGATGGAACGGTTTACCGTTCTCAAAATGATATTCCAACACCGACAGCTGATGATTTAATCAACACAGGGAAAATGTTTTTAGGTTTACCATATATATGGGCTGGTACAAGTGGTTTTGGATTTGATTGCTCTGGATTCACACATACGATTTATAAATCGCACGGTATTACAATACCGCGAGATTCTGGACCGCAATCAAGAGCGGGGGTTGCAGTTGATAAAGAAAACTTACAAAAAGGGGACTTAATCTTCTTTGCACATGATCAAGGGAAAGGTAGTGTCCATCACGTTGCAATGTATATTGGTGATGGTAATATGATTCACTCACCAAGAGCTGAAAGGTCAGTTGAAATAATCCCGTTAAATACACCAGGATATATAGAAGAATACGCTGGTGCTCGTCGTTACTTACCGTAAAAAATAGAGGGGGTTTGGAAATGAAAAAGGTAGTTCGCTACTCATTAGTTAGTACTCTATTAGTTTCTTCATTTTTAGTTGGTTGCGCAAAAGAAAAAACAGCTACAAAGCCGAAAGATGAGAAGAAAGTATTGCAGCTACTAGAAACGGGTGAAATTCCATCATTAAATTCAGGGAAAGTAACAGATGCGGTATCATTTAACGTTTTGAATAACGTAATGGAAGGGCTATTCCGATTATCGAAAAATGATGAAGTAATTGAAGCCGGAGCGCAAAAATATGAGGTTAGTAAGGATGGAAAGACTTATACATTCCATTTACGTGATGCGAAATGGTCTAACGGAGATCCAGTAACGGCTCACGATTACGTATATGCTTGGAAGCAGCTTATTAATCCAGATACAGTCTCTCAATATGCGTATATTGCGTACGATGTGAAAAATGCGGAAAAGATAAATAAGAAACAATTAGGATTAGAAGAATTAGGTGTGAAAGCAAAAGATGATAAAACGTTCGTTGTGGAATTAGAACATCCAGTACCGTATTTTACTAAACTACTTATTTTACCCTCGTTCTATCCAATTAATGAAAAGTATGCGAAGGAGCAAGGTGATAAATACGGATTAGAAGCAAATAAAGCGGTATATAATGGACCGTTTACGTTGTCGGAGTGGAAGCACGAAGCAAGTTTTACAATGAAGAAAAACGATAAATATTGGGATAAAAAAGAAGTGAAGTTAGATGAAATAAACTACCAAATTGTTAAAGAAATTTCAACGGCGGTAAATTTATATGAAACAGATAAAGTAGATAGAGCTGTCATTTCTACAGAATTCGTAGATAAATATAAAAATAATAAAGAGCTGAAACAATATACAGATCCAGTAATGTATTTCTTCCGTTTCAATGAAAATGTACCGATTCTTAAAAATAAAAATGCGCGTCTGGCGTTAAGTACAGTGTTTGATAAGAAGGGTCTTGCGACTTCATTTTTAAATGATGGTTCTGTTGCTGCAAACTACTATGTACCAAAAGGGTTTTTAAAAGGTCCAGATAAGAAAGACTTTAGAAGTACAGCGGGCGAGTTTAATAAGACAGACGTAAAACTGGCGAAAGAATATTGGGAAAAGGCAAAGCAAGAAACAGGAACGAATGAAGTAACGCTTGAGTTATTAAACTATGACTTAGAAAACTTTAAAAAAGTAGGCGAATATATTAAAGAACAGCTTGAGAAAAGCTTACCTGGCCTAAAAGTAAATGTGAAATTACAACCACATACGCAAAAACTAGCGTTAGAGAAGAAAAAAGAATATGAAATGTCTTTATCCCGCTGGTTACCTGATTATCCAGATCCAATGACGTACTTAGAAGTTTTCCTTTCGGGAAGTACCGTAAATAATACAGGATATGCAAATCCAGAATATGATGCGTTAATTAAGAAAATTAAAACTGAATTAGGTAATGATGAAAAAGCCCGTTGGAAGGCATTGCAAGATGCGGAAAAAATGCTCCTTGATGATGCAGTAATCGCACCAGTATTCCAGCGCGGATTATCTTATTTACAAAAACCATACGTAAAAGATTTATATGTACATCAATTTGGCCCAGCAACAAGCTTGAAATGGGCAGATGTACAAAAATAAAGTGATGGAGAAACAGACTTCACGTATGTGATAGTCTGTTTTTTTCTTATAGCTTCCAATGAATTATAGACATTTTATATATTTTTTCACTGTTTAAAAATAAAATTATTACTAAATTTCCAGTGTGAAATATATGTAGAATCTTGTATAATTAACGTGTTTCTTTGGAAACATTTTCTTGCGCTATTTTTATAGGATTTAATAGAACAAGGAAGGAAATACATACATGTATATAATAGATAAATAGAATAGAACATGTATAGAGAAAAAGGAGAGAAAAGATGACGTGTCAAAAACAAGGGTTACAATTTAATAGTAATGGAAAGAGGAATATTTGATGAAGATGAAGCATGCTTTCGGACCAATTATTTTAGCCTGTATACTTTTTTTCATTGTATTGCTCATTCCATCTAAAAGTTTAGTATCACTTATTAGTGATAAAAAAGTTGAAGATGCGGCAACTTCTTTACAAAAAGAAAAACTACAAAGTGTTTTCTTACAGCAGAAAATGTTAGAGAATTCGCAGTATTTGCCGATGTACGGTTCATCTGAATTTTTACGAATGGATGCATACCATCCATCTAACTATTTCAAAGTAAATCCAGCAGGTTTTACACCATTTTTAATTGGAACTGGCGGTACGCAAAGTTTAGCTCATATTTTAAATATGACCTCAACAATGGATGAATTAGAAGGTAAAAAAGTAGTGTTTGTTCTTTCGCCACAATGGTTTACAAAAACGGGTGTATCACAAGGGGATTTTACTAATAATTTCTCCAAACAACAAGCATATCATTTTATTTTTAATGATGAAATTAAACCTGAAATGAAGAAGCAGATCGCGAAACGACTATTAGATTATGAAGTTGTTCAAAAAGATGATATATTAAAAAATTCATTAGAAGGTATTGTTTATAATGATACGAAACATAACATAAAAGCAGGTCTAGTCAAACCACTTGCTTATATGCATCGAAACATTTTAGATCATAGAGATTTATTTAACTCGCTATTTAAAATCGAACCGATGAAAGAGAAAACAAATATGGGATTACGTTCACTTTCTTGGGAAGATGCACGTAAACATGCGGAACAAGAAGGTAAAGTAGGATCCACAACAAATACATTCGGAATTGAAAATCCATATTACTATAAACATAATTTAAAGAAAAAATTAAAAGGTTTAAAAAACTTTAGAGCAAATGAATCGTATGATGATTCACCAGAATATGATGACTTACAAATTGTTTTAGATCTTTTCAAAGAAAAAAATGTAAAACCACTCTTTATTTCTGTGCCTGTAAACGGACCGTGGTATGATTACGCTGGTTTCCCAAAAGAACGCCGTGATGTGTATTATAATAAGGTTCGCGATCAAGTCGAAAAAGCAGGATACCCAGTAGTTGATTTCTCTAGCCATGAATATGATAAGTATTTCTTAAAAGATACAATTCATTTAGGTTGGAAAGGCTGGATCTATTTTGATGAAGCAGTGCAAAAGTTTTACTCTGAAAAATAATGTATAAACAATGGAAATAGGAATGGCGATAAAGCCGTTCCTATTTTTTAATATATAGGATTTTGGTGCGGGCAATTTGGAAAGGCATGTATATCTTGAATTTGTCTAAAGTCATAATGTTTCATTGCGAACTGAGCTTGGTAGAGATATTCATAAACAAATAATTGATTATTTTGTACGCCGCATAAAACGCCGGATGTCCCTTGCCCATTAATGAGAGAAACACCAACAGGGCGTCCAATTAAGTAGGATACTTTTTGCTGCCAGTGCATAGGGGAATCACTCCTTTTGAGTTACTATACGAATTATATGACTGAATTGTTGCTTATCCACGTAAATCTTAAACTGGAGGGGTTTTTATGTAATGTCTAGAAGTTATATATGAATCAATTATTAGTGTGAAAGAGGAAGGAATGAATTATGGAGAAAGAAAGTATTCTAGAAGAAAAGTTAAGACTAATAGAATGGTGCCAAACATTGAAGTGTGTAACTAATGATGTATGGTTTGAACCTTTTAGAAAAGGTTCATGGGGAATTGCGGATGTGATTTCACATTTAATCGTTTGGGATGAGTTTTTAATGAAGTTTAGAATTCCATACTTTATAAGTGGACAATCTGTATCCAATGTTCCAACAGGCGTTGAGGAAATGAATGAGGGTGCAATAAAATATGCGAGATCCGGTATTTCAAAAGAAGAACTATTAGATCAATTCAGCTTTACTCGTAAACAGTTAGTTGATCAAATTAATCAAATTTCTGCCCGTAATTTTAAAGATGATTACCAATTCGGGACGAAAAGAGTGAGATTAAACAATTATTTTTCATCACTCATTCAACATGATTTAAAACATAAAGAAGAAATTATACAATTCCTAAAACTTAGCGAAGCCAATAATAAAAACCGCTATAATTCTAAATGAATTTATAGCGGTTTGATTGAAAATTTAAGCCAGCTTTTTACGTTTCTTTGCCCAGTTTTTTATTGCGAAATATAAAATAATAAGAACAACCCCGCCAATAGCGAAAGATTTCACATACGGTCCAGCAATTTCATTAATATTCTCCCAGTTTTCACCTAGTTTTTCACCTAGATAAATGAAAATGATAGACCAAGGGATTATCGCAAGTGCTGTTAATGTAGTGAAACGTGAAATTGGCATTTTAGTAATCCCAGCTGGAATTGAAATTGCATGACGAACGACAGGGATAAAACGTGCAGTGAAAATTACGCCAGTTCCGTATCGATTAAACCAATCTTCAGCAGCATCCATTTGTTTTTTATGTATGAAAATATACTTACCGTAACGTTCTAATACAGGGCGACCACCATATCGACCAATCCAGTAAACAAAGATTTGGGCAATAACACCACCAATTGTACCAAATATAACTGCGCCTACAAATGAGATACTACCATTGAATACTAAGTAACCTGCATAAGCTAGGACAATCTCACTTGGAATAATTTCAATCATAAGTCCGAGCATAATGCCCCAATAACCTAATCCTTCAAAAAATGTTAATACTGAGTGAATAAAACTACTTAACATTGTTGCACCTTCTAATTTATGAATTTTGAATATAAGCCCCTTTATTTAACAACATAAAAGGTTCACTATATGTAGATTATACCTTATTTATATAGGGGATTGCCATTTCAATTCTTTTATGTCTCTCATAAGTATTATAGTAAAGGATATAAGCCCAGTTTTCATGAAGAGATAATGAAAAGATTATTAAAATTTTCTCATATAATAATGATAATAGACTGAAAATTAAGTATAATAGTATAGGGTTTAATTTACAAAAATAGGAGGAGAATGTATGCGTGTTACAGATTCAATTTATGGCCCAATCTCTATTCATGATAGAGATATCCTTCAATTGATAGATACTAAAGCATTTCAAAGGTTGGCCTATATTAAACAACAAGGACATACATATTTTTTACATGAGAACGCAATACATACGAGGGAAGAACATTCGATAGGTGTATATGTACTAGTAAATAAAGTGATAGAACATCTTACTGAGATTGGTGATATACATTTATCGAAATATGAACGAAAGCTAGTATCTACTGTAGCTCTTCTACACGATGCTGGACATGGTCCATATTCACATTGTTTTCAGCAAATATCAGGTGAAAATCATGGTGAGTGGACAGTACGAATCATTCAAGAGGATGAAGAAATACGCACGATTTTAAATCAGACTCCTGGATTATTAGATGATGTAACGAAAGCTTTAACAGAAGAGGATGCTTTTCCAATTATAGATGAGTTATTATTTCATTCGTTAGGAATGGATCAATTAGATTTTTGGAATAGAGATTTATATTATTCCTCGCTTGAATTCGAGGGCCTACGGATAGAAGAATTGATTGCTAATATGCGTTTTATTAACGGTAAACTTGTTATCGCAGAACAAGGAATCCCTTACATCGAACAACTAATGAAAATGAAAGAAGAGCTTTACAATAATGGCTTTGGCCATCCGTTTGTAATAGGAAAAGACTTATTATTGCAATCCATTTTTCAAAAGATAAAGGAGAAAAATCTTTCGTTCTATACTCCTGAGCTACAAAATTTCTTTTATAAAAGAAAGAAGTTAGAGATAGTGGACTTTCTTCCGTTACAAGATGAAATGATTATAAATGAAATAAAATGCTTTGCAAAATCAGATGACATAGAAATAGCAGCATTAATCCATCTTTATTTCTCAGCAACTAAAAGTTTGTCATTTGAAAAAGGAATAGAGGGTGATTATAAAAAGGAAAATAGCACCGCAGTGGTAATAACTGAGAAAAAGGCTTACAGTTCATACGTAGGTGGTATTTATGTTTACAGTGAGGGGCAGCTAGAGGACATTTTAGAAAAATCAAATTTCATTCAAGAGATAGTAAAATTGCCTAAAAAAGAATACGCGTATTCTTATTAATTAGGTGTAGTAATTTGAAATGTAGATGAGGTGAAAATATGGATTGGCATGAACGTTTATTACAAATAGATGATTTACCAATTATATTAGAATGGTATAACAACGAAGAATTACATAATATAGCAGATGTGAAACCATTCAAACGATATACAATAGAAGAACTTCGAAAGTATTGGACAGAAAAACTGTCTCGATCTTATGCAAGTTATCATGTGATCGTAGTAGATGATGAAGTAATAGGGAGAGTCGGATTAAAAAAGAAGAAATATGAAGATGCGTACGTGATGGAATACTCTATCCTCATTGGTGTTTCGAATTTATATTCAGAAGGGCTTGGAACGGAGATTACAAAGTATTTTATTAGTAAATCATTTTTAGATCCTGATATAGAAGTCGTTGTATTACAAGTTAGGGAAGATAATAAGAGGGCCATTCGTTGTTATGAGAAAGCTGGATTTAAAAAAGAAAAATCGTATATAGAGAATCAAGTGAAAGTGTATGATATGCACAGAGTTAAGAAAGAAGAAACAATATAGAAAAATACACGCAGTTAATTCGGAATATAATGTTAATTTAGGGGGATGAAATACATGAAACATAAAATTGCTTTACTGGCAGATGTGCATGGTAATGCGACTGCTTTAACAGCAGTTATTGAAGATACTATGAAAGAAAGTGTTACTGATTTTTGGTTTTTAGGAGATTTAATTATGCCTGGGCCTGGATCGAATGATCTATTTGAGATGTTAGATAATATTAATGTTGATACTTATGTTCAAGGAAACTGGGAAGACAGCTTCCTTGATGTGCTTAATAAAAACATTGATATTAATAACGCAACTGATATTTATGTTTCTAGATTAGTTAAGTATCAATGTGAAAATTCGGATGAAAACTATATTAATCGTATTAAAAATTTACCACTACATATAACCAAACGCGTTAATGATTTATCAATCAGTATTAGTCATAATCTACAAAATAAAAATTACGGAGGAGATTTATGGCCCACTAATAATCAGGAAAATTTTGATCAGTTATTTGATCATGATTATGATATTGCGATTTACGCTCATACCCATCATCAATTGTTACGTTATAGCAGTAAGGATCAATTAATTATTAATCCAGGAACTATTGGACAACCTTTTTATAAATGGGACAATTTAAACTCTGACCTACGTGCTCAATACGCAATTCTTGAAATTGATGAGGCAGGGATTGCCGAGGTGAGATTTAAAAAAGTTACTTATGATGTAGAAAAGGAATTAAAAAACGCTATTAGTAAAAAGCTTCCTTATATTGATTTATATCGCGAACTGCTCGAGACAGGAAAAACTCATACTCATGATATTGAATTATTGCAAGAGATTAATGATACATACGATTATAAAGATGAAGTAATTAATTTTATAGAGAAAATCTGATATGGATTTAATAGTATGAAATAAAAATTGTTGAATTCATGATAGGTTACTAATGATATTTACATAATCAAGAGCTATTGTAAAATGAAACTTAGATGTAAAACGATTTTTGTATTTTATATTGATGTAAAACAAGCATCCCCCTGTTCTACATATATGACAGGGGGATGCTTGTTTTTTACGGCTTCACATCTAAATTTTGTAAAAATAACGTTGCTGTCACATAACGTTTCGCTAACATTTGTACATATGCGGTATGTACAGATAGTGTAGCGATAATAATAGCGTTACGAATTGCTTCGCGTTGTTCGTTATTTATTTGATCGAACTTGCTTGCGATTTTATCCGCTTTTTCTTTTACAATATTTTCAATCGTATGAATTGTATCTGTAGCATTTAGTTGTATGCAATTCCCTTGATTTAGTTCTTCAAATAAAGAGGAGTAAGCAACATATAAATGAACAGGATTAATTAAATCATCACTTCGGTCGGCCGGGTCATTTACGATGAGTCTTAATAGTTTGCGAATAGATTCAAAATCAAGCGCTGTTTTTAAATCTTCAACAATGAATAATAAGGCTGCTTGTTCGATTGAGTATTTCTTCCCTTTTTGAGGGGAGCCAATCATTTCTTTTATATCTCGTTTCACCCAGTTTTGCATAGCAGTTACAGAGAAACTCGTGTTTTCAATCTGATTGCCAAGCGCAACAATTTCATTTAAAGAAAAACCGACATCCGTATCATCAATCTTAATCAGTTTTTCAAAAATAGGTGAAAGTACGGTTGTAATAAAAGCAGTAACGCTTTGTCCGCTCTCAATATCTTTTTTATGTGACTTTGCCCAAGCTTCTTGTAAAATACCAAGAGGTTTTTTCGTATTCCATCCTCTTAATGATAGAAGGAGCGTTGCCATTTCGTTTCGTGTGAGATGAAATGTTTCCATCTTTTCACCTCCAAAATTATAAAAAGTTCTTATGAACTTATAATATGTTTTGTTTCATTTAAAGTCAATTCCGTTTTTCTTAATTTTTCCTTTGTTATGGAATTATTGTCGTAAGTAAATAATACTTGCATATTTCGACAAAAGTTCATATAATAAGTTCATAAGAACCTTTAAAATGGTTTTAAAACAAATCTATCATTCTGAATTTACTAGAAAGGTAGATTTCACATATATCTATATAAAAGGAGAATGGATATAATATGTTGAAAAAACTTGTAGCAGTAATGACAGCATTCATGGTTATCTTTGGGGCTAGTAGCTTTATGTTCGTAAATCACGCGGAAGCGAAAAGTTACAAATCTGGTAAAAAATCATATACACCAAGTTCTGGTCAAAATTCAAAAGTTGATTTAAACAAAAAAGATTCTAATGTAAATTCACAAAAAACGACAACAGATTCAAAAACAAAAGCAACAAACACAGCACCAAAAAGTAATAAAGGTGGCTTTATGAAAGGCTTATTACTAGGTGGTCTTGGTGGTTTACTAATGGGTAGCTTATTTGCAAATATGGGAGCTCTTGGTTCTGTATTAGCGTTTATGGTAAATATGTTAGTAATGGCTGGTATCGTAATGTTAGCAGTTCGTGCATTTAAATACTTCAAAGATCAACGTAAGAAAAAGGAAGATGAAGTAGCATGGAAACAATAAAAATTTCTGAGCAAGAATTAATAAATGCACTTTGTGTATATATCGCTGAAAAAAGACAAGTTGGTCCAGAAGAAGTTTCAGTTGAACTAATGTATGATGATGACTACGGTTTCTCTGCAGAAGTAGAGGTAAATGGTCGCCAGCAAATTTTAATTCAAGCAAACTTAATCGAAGCACTACGCTTGTTGCTTGATCGAGAATACAACGTCAATTCATTTGCTGCAAGATTGCAACTTGAATTAGATGATGAAGAAGGCATTTACGCATTAGCGAAATTTAATAATAATGAACAATAAAACTGTTAGAGCTGTATGCTCTAACAGTTTTTTATTTGGATTAATATTGCTAGTATGTTTCTTCTTTTAGAATAAAATCCAGTATTTCATGTACCTTCAATTTAGTATTTGCATCATTTTAACTATCTACACCAAAGTTGGTTATCCAAATAAATAATAATTTTGACATAAAACGACTTTTATTTATTTATTCGACGAATTGCGACAAATAAATCGCATCTATATTTGATATGATATTTCAGAAATCTTATATTTTATTATTCAAAGCGAGGTAGAAGAA
>NZ_JBHWYR010000086.1:0-16542 GCF_042728695.1 Bacillus sp. NPDC060175 | reverse complement strand
ATATTATACATATTAAATTTCAGTTCTTATAATAAAGATATCATTTTTAAGGGGGGATTCTACAATGGAATTTAGCAAACTAGGAAACAGTGGATTAACAGTAAGTAAGATTGCATATGGGAACTGGATAAACCATGGTGGAAAAGTAAACGAAGATACTGCAAATGATTGTGTGAAAGCCGCACTAGATGTCGGAATTACAACGTTCGATACTGCTGATGTTTATTCGGACACTATCGCTGAGGAAGTACTTGGCCGATCTTTAAAAGGTATACGCCGAGAAAGTATAGAACTATGTACAAAAGTATGTCATCCGACTGGACCTGGAAAAAATGATCGTGGATTATCGCGAAAACATATTATAGAAAATTGTAATGCATCATTAAAACGGTTGCAGACAGACTACATTGATGTCTATTATGCACATAGATTTGATACAACAACTCCCCTTGAAGAAACGATGTTAGCTTTTGCTGATCTTGTAAGACAAGGTAAAGTCCTTTACTTAGGCGTAAGTGAGTGGACATCAGAACAAATCACCCGCGGTGCAGCACTTGCACGAGAATTGAACATTCCACTCATCGCTAGCCAACCTCAATATTCGATGTTGTGGCGAGTTATTGAAACTGATGTAATACCAACATGTCAACGTGAGGGACTTGGTCAAGTTGTTTGGTCTCCCCTTGCACAAGGTATTCTCACAGGAAAATATCAACCTGGTAAACCAATACCGAATCAATCACGTGCTAACTCTGATGCTGGTAAACCATTTTTTCAAAAACTCGTGCAACGTTGGATGAGTGATGATGTACTCACTGCAATTCAGAAACTTAATCCCATCGCGCAAGAAACTAATCTTACCTTATCTCAACTCGCTGTTGCTTGGGTACTACAAAATCCAGCTGTTTCCTCTGCAATTATTGGCGCATCAAATCCGGAGCAAATAAGAGAAAACGTAATTGCGTCTAGTGTTAAATTACAACCTGAAATTATGGATCAAATTGATGGTGTACTAAAAGGTTTCATTGAGTACGATCCGAGTAAAACAGGTTGAATCATCAGTGACTTTAAAATAAAAATAGAAGTTTCCCTTTCCAAATTCCCACTGCCCATCCTATCAAGATGGGCTTTTACTTTTCAAATTCAAATTGTGAAGTCGCATAAACCTCTCTAACAACAGTTAAGAAGTTCTCTAACACGACAGACTTTTCATCTTGTCTCCATCCAACATATAAATTTATTTTCGGTGTATTTTCTTGAATGTCTTTATACATGACACCCGATTTTTTATAACTTTCCACCGATGATGGAACGACAGAAATCCCCATTCCTGCTGCAACTAAATTCACAATCGTTTGCATTTGGATTGCCTCTTGAACAATATTTAAACTTACTCCATGTTCCCAAAAGTAACTAATAATTAAATCATAAAAGTTAGTACCGAAATGACGAGGAAATAAAATAAATGGTTCATCAACTAATGATTTCATTGAAATGTTAGGTAACGAAACTAAAGGATGATCTTGATGCAAAACTAATTTTAAACATTCTTCAGAACAAACTTCGGAAGCTAATATTTCATTATTCTGCTTGGAACGAATAAATCCAATATGAATTTGTTTTTCATATAGCGCTTTTATTTGCTGGTCTGTTGTCATCTCACGTAATATGAGCTGAATTTTAGGATACCGTTCTCGAAATGTTTTTAATATGTCTATAACTGTTTCTGTAGAATCAACAAAACCAATGATTAAATGTCCGGTTTTCCCTTCATTCGCGAGCTGTGTTTCTTTAATGGTTCTATCTACCTGCAGTAACGTTTGCCGCGCACCTTCTAAAAATATTTTCCCCGCGTCAGTAAGTTCAACCATTCTTTTTGTTCGATGAAAAAGTTGAACTCCTAATTCTTCTTCCAACTTTCGAATTTCTTGGCTTAAAGGCGGTTGTGCCATCATAAGACGTTCTGCCGCACGACTAAAGTTTAATTCTTCTGCCACTGTTATGAAATATCTCATTTTTCGAATATCCATTACAATACCCCCTACCATTAACAACTAACAAAGAATTCTCTTTTATTACTACAAATCATTTAGCTGAAAATAGCGAATTTTTCATTTCCGTATCAAACATTGCTTGTCCTGTATTGCGAATAGCATCTATCGCTGCATGAGCTGTTACGTCTTTTTGTGGATGCACTCTATTTCGGCCTTTTGCAATGACATTATAATTTTCATCAATAATAACTGCTCCTACTGGATATATGTTTTCTTTTAGCGCCTTTTCTGGCTATCTCCAAAAATAATCTGTCTCTCTCAAGATTCATATAAGTCCCCACCTTTTTAGTTGAAAACGCTTTACAAAATATCCCTTTAATTGAAACGTTAACTTCCTCTGGCAATAAAACTACTACAAAATGAAATTTAACTTTGACTGCTTTGGAGTATCTTCTCATAATTCAAATGAACTATTTCTAACTTTATAACAATTGCTTTCCCTCCGATGATTGCGTTATCCTATCAATACCTAAATACTGGATTTATCTTCATAAGAACTTCTCATTTTTTTCACATATACTTTAAAAAAGGAAACCATTTTTGAATCTCCTACATTAAATAATTATTAACACGCAAATATTTCCAACAAAAAACAAATCTAAACTCCAAAGAAGAATTTTATAATGAAATAAGTTTGCGAAAGGAAGTTTTTTATGAGTTCTAACAAAAAATCCAAGTCATCGGATCCGTGTGAAAAATTCCAACAACCTTGTTTTTCTTTTGTTTCCTCTTGTGATAACAATAATTGTTGCACACCTGTTTTCTTTTCGTTTGCTCAACAACAAGAATTATTACAAGTACTAAGCTTGTTAAATCAAGCTATTCTTTCCTTTTTCACAAAACCCAATCTGACAACTGCACACGTTCTTCAATCAGCGTTACAAGCAGTATATGATTTATTAACAACAGTACATCCAAATACTCCCCAAAAAGAATTAGTTCTACAAACCATACAAAAATTAATCAGTTCCATACCCAATGCATCTCTCACTCAAATATCAGCATTATTCCAATTTCTATTCAAAAACTTGTCTTCTCTTATTAGTTGTTCAAATATTTCGACTCCCTTGTTACAGCAGATATTTAACTTAATTTTACAAGGAGTCTTGAATAGTTCACTATTAAGCATTACTGGACCGACTGGACCGCAGGGTGTGCAAGGTATTCAGGGAACTGAAGGACCCGAAGGACCTACTGGATCACAAGGCGTGCAAGGTATTCAGGGAACTGAAGGACCTACTGGACCTACTGGACCACAAGGTGTGCAAGGTATTCAGGGAACTGAAGGACCTGAAGGACCTACTGGACCACAAGGCGTGCAAGGTATTCAGGGAGTTCCTGGGCCGCCAGGACCGACTGGTTCGGGGACAGGAATGGGAGTTCCTGGGCCGCCAGGACCTACTGGACCACAAGGTGTGCAAGGTATTCAGGGAACTGAAGGGCCCGAAGGACCTACTGGATCACAAGGTGTGCAAGGTATTCAAGGACCTGAAGGACCTGAAGGACCTACTGGATCACAAGGCGTGCAAGGTATTCAGGGAACTGAAGGACCTGAAGGACCTATTGGACCACAAGGCGTGCAAGGTATTCAAGGGCCACCAGGAGAATGTGAGTGCCCAACTGGTCCTGTATGTAATTTCCTTGTTTATGCTACAAACGCCGGAGCCATTGATGATCCAACAAATGATACTGTTTCTGTTATTAATTCTGGTACAAATACAGTTGTCGCTACTATTACTGTAGGAAATGCTCCACTTGAAGTAGCAGTATCACCTAATGGGACTCGTGCTTATGTTTCAAACATTTTTTCTAATACTGTTTCTGTTATTGATACCGCAACCAACACAGTTGTTACTACCATTCCTGTTGGAATCAATCCAATTGGTGTAGCTGTTTCTCCAGATGGAACAACTGTTTATATTGGAAATCATGGTAGTAATACTGTTTCTGTTATTAATGCCGCAACCAACGCAGTTGTTGCTACTATCCCTGTTGGAATCAATCCACAAGGAATCACATTTAATCCCATTGGTACTCTTGCTTATGTTGCAAACGAATTAAGTAATACAATTTCCGTTATTGATACTGCTACCAATACAGTTATCGCTACTATCCCTGTCGGCATCCGCCCTAGAATAATTGTCTTTACACCAGATGGAACTCTTGCTTACGTCACAAATCAAGCTAGTAATACTGTTTCTGTTATTGATACTTTTACTGATACAGTTATTACTACAATTAACGTAGGCGTCGAGCCTGTTGGTATAGCTATTACACCGGATGGAACTCGGATTTACGTTGTGAATAAAGTTAGTAATACTGTTTCTGTAATAAGTACGTTGACAAACACTGTAATTGATATCATTCCTGTTGCACTATCTCCTGATCAAGTAACCATCATACCAGATGGGACTCGTGCCTATGTTACAAATCAAGCTAGTAATACTGTTTCTGTTATTGATATTATTACTAATACCGTTATCGATACTATCCCAGTAGGTACTGCTCCAACTGGGATAGCAACCGGAACTATTTGCGAATAATATAAAGAACAGAGAGACACGGATGGTTTTTATTAGTATCGATGTGGTATGCTATATTCTTTCTTTAACTACGTTTGAACAACTATAGTAAAACTTAATATTCTGTCAAATACAAGGGTGACATGATTGTATTTCTCCACTCTCCCTTGAAGATGAGCAATTAGCTTTTGCTAGTTGCTCTTTTTCTTATTAGCCCTGTTACTATTTAATAAGGTAAGCATATAATATGGATATAGGACACGTTCACTCATATGCCCTCACATTGAAAGAGGGTATTTTTTATTACATATTAAACTAACGCTTTTGTTCAAATTCCATTTAGCTTTTTCAAATTTATTGCTGACTCTCCCCAAAAACCTACGATGAATTCAACATTCATATTCTGCACTTGTCCCTCTGTATATTCGTAAAAGTCCATTGCTCCACGTTGCGCAAATCTTTCTGCATACTCATCTTCCTTTACAGGTACAGAAACTATAAAACTCATATGTTCGTTATATTTGTGGTACAAAACAAGGCTAAAAAGCTTATCTCCAAAGTTCCTTAGCCTAAATCACTTTTACACATTACAAAATTTAATTCGTACAACGGTACCTTTACCAACTTCTGAATGGATTTCCACACTATGTCCTAATTGTTTTGTAATTTCATATACAAGATATAGCCCCATTCCTGTTGATTCTTTAAAATCTCTACCGTTTTCTCCTGTAAAGAAAGGTTTAAATACTCTTGGTAAATCTTGCTTCGGTATCCCTACGCCACTATCAATAATTTCAAGTACGACTGTATTACCTTCCTTACATGCTTTCACTTTAATCTTTTCTCTACTACCTGATGAATATTTAATCGCATTTGATATAATTTGTCCAATTAAAAATTGTAACCATTTCGCATCACTTTCTACAGTAATACCCTTGTCAATTTCAAGCTCTGGATATACAAAATTCCGAATGAAAAAGCGTTTATGTTCATGCACGGAATCATTCACTATTTTATGTAGTTGTACTCTTTCTACATAAAAATCTTGTGTAAATGCTTCTAAACGCGCGACATACAAAGCCATCTCTAACCCCTTTTTCAACCTATCTGTTTCCTCATTAATACTTTCAAAACGTGAATCCACTTCATCCTGTGTAATTAATTCTATTACAGATAAAGGTGTTTTCATTTGATGAATCCACTGATTCATAAAGGTTAAATGATCATTATTTTTTCTCTCTTGTAACTGGAGCTGATTTTGATAATGGCGATATTGCACCTCGAGCAGATCTTGGAGAGCAGTAGACAAAACTGCAAAATCAGATTTTTGAACAGATTCATCCAAAGATTGCATCGGATTTGCTAAGCGTTCATAGAAAGAACGATGTGTAAAGTAACGAAAAACTAAATAACTTATCATAAAAAAAGCACCTAAAAACATTGCATATAATGCCGTTGTAATGTGGTTATGCCCATCAAACCAATATACGAGGAATATAGCTAGTAGTTGGATTGCTGTAAAACAAATGAGTGGTATATGATCACGTATAAACAGCTTTATCATTTTTCCATACCATTACCCCAAGTAATATGTAATCTATATCCAACACTACGAATTGTTTCAATTGCTCCTTCAATATGTAACGTTTTTAACTTTTTACGCACACGTGTGGTATTTACACTTAATGTATTATCATCAACATAGGATTCACTATCCCATAATTTATTTAATAACACTTCTCTACTCACAACACGTGGATAGTTTTTCATTAACATCTCTAATAAAATGGCTTCGTTTCTCGTTATATCAATTTCTTGGTTTCTAAGCTTTAATACAAGTCTTTCGGGATATAAACAAAGACCTTGTTGCTCAACCATACGTTCTTCTAGTTTCGGTGCATAATCTCCGTAAGCACGTCTTAAATGACTACGAATTTTCGCCATTACAACTTCATAGTGGAACGGTTTCGAAATAAAATCATCGCCACCATTTTCTAATGCCATAACTTGATCCATCGTACCTTCGCGAGCCGAAATAAATAAAATCGGACATGTAGAAACCGCACGAATTTGACGACACCAATAATAACCATCAAAACTTGGTAAATTAATATCTAATAAAACTAACTCTGGTTGTTCTTCTAAAAATATGTCTAACACATTTTGAAAATCCGATACAATAATTCCTTGGTAACCATATTTCGCAACATATGTTGATAATAGCTCCGCAATTTTCATATCATCTTCTACAATCATAATTTTGACCATTATTGAACTCCTTTTAATTCACAATCTCAAATATACTTATACAAAATAAATACTACCTCTTTTTATTTAATCCGTAAATTAAAAAAGGATACTTTTATAAAACAGCATCCTTCTACTATTATTCTTATTTAATATTAAATTTACTCCAATTAAAACCCAGCTTCTCCACATAGTCCATTCTTAGTTCCATCCGTGTCGTTTTTAGTGGATCCACAACTTGGCAAACTTTTAAATTACCCGCTGCTGATAATAAAAGAGTTGCATCAGCTTTAGCCATTTCTAATTCTTCATGTAAAAATGTCACCATATTATGTACAGCACGATTCGCTGCATCGTCTAACAATTTCTCTGAAGCAATCGTCATTATTTTTTCTTTTTGGATAGCCATCGGTAGTGGCCATTGCTTTCCTTTTATAATTTGAACTGTTACAGTTACTTCCCCAGCGACTTCGACTCCACTTACACCAATTTCACCGTCACCCATCGCAGCATGTAAATCACCTAACGCTAATAGTGCCCCAGGTACATTGACTGGTAATAGTAATGTTGTTCCTTCTTTTATCTCTTTACAATCCATATTCCCACCGTGATTATGCGGTGTACCGCATGAAATACTCTCTTCTTTAGGGGCCGTGCCAATGACACCAATCATCGGATTAATTGGTATTTGTAGTTCATCCGAAAATATTACATGCTCATTTTGGATTGGAACAATTTTCACTGTATTTTCATTTAGCTCATTACCCATTACACCAAGGTTCGCACCTGTAGTTAAAACACCCTGCTCTGAAATTTTAATCTTTTCAATCATTACGACTAATATATCACCAGGTTCTGCTCCTTTAATATATACAGGGCCAGTCGCTGGATTAATTCGATTCCAATCTAGTTCTTGAAATACGACATTTTCCGAATCAATTTGATTTTCAAAGCAGTCGTACGTTTCAAATACAATCCGACTCCCAGTGTCTACTTCTATACATGGCTCATTATTTGGTGACATTGCATAAATGATATGTTCTTTATGAATACGATACATACTACCTCTCCCTTTTCATTATTATCTTCTATAACTAATTAGCTCTAATTCATACAAGTTCCTCTTGAAATTCAAAGATATTTTCATGTAAAAAAGCACTTAGCTTATTTTAAAACATACAATCTTTACTATAAGAGCTAAAGAAAGGTGGTATCACTATGCCCCTTATTCCATACAACGAAAGTGACGTTGATTTACTAGCACGTTTAATCCGTGCTGAAGCTGAGGGCGAAGGACGACAAGGTGAACAACTTGTTGGCTGCGTTGTCGTAAATCGTGTGTTTTGTGATTGTTTAGATTTTAAAGAGCTTCGATCTGTGCGTGATGCAGTATATCAAAGCCCTGGCGGATTCGAAGCGGTTCAATACGGATACTTTTATCAACGTGCCCGTGAATCAGAAAAAGAAATCGCAAGAAAAGTTTTACAAGGTGAATGGCGCTGGCCAGCACGATGGGCTCTTTGGTATTTCCGTCCAGTCGGAGCTTGCCCACCCGAGTGGTATAATCAGCCGTTTGCAGGGCAATTTAAAAGCCATTGCTTTTACGAACCACGTGGTGATGAATGCCCAAAAATGTATTCACGATAGCAAAAATTAAGCAACGCAAGTACTTATTCTTTTGAGTACTTGCGTTATTTTTTAATGTACTTTAGAAATCTAATAATGTGACGAATTTTCTGGCGCCTACCACATGTATTAATAAAGGTATACGTGGACCACTTGATTGATTCATAATGAGCCTATATATAATGGTAAATAATTGTTTTTGATTTTCTTTCATTATTTTTTTATTTTCATGATGACAAATCGGATACAATTGTTCCATTAAGTTAGAATAATCTTTATTAGAACGAAGTATTTTACAAACTTCTACTAGCCATTTTTTCTGCCTTTCATCTAATGTGTTATAAAACTCCGTATTTTTCTCTTGATTTACCGCAATTAATTTTTCAGATTGAAAGTTTCTTATCCAATGCTCTGCACGATTACTTATCGCTACCATTTCAGGTAATCCATAGCTCCTATCTATTTTCTCTAATATATCTTGTAAAATAGATGAATCAAAATTTAATAACGGTAAAGTTCCTGCTACTTGATTAAACTTTGGATATTCTTTAAATCGGCTATCAAGTCTAGAAAGTTTAATTGCATCAAATAACTCTTCATTTTTGAGCGTTTTATTTTCATAACTGTCCTTCAGTCGTTCATACTCTGTATAATTTCGAATCACATCTTCATCAAGGCCGATATGAAAAGCTGCGCCCGGCTTATATTTTGCAAACACAAAAAGAATTACTTCTGATAAATACACTTTTAATAAGTCGCTAGGTGTAATACTATTCCCTAAAGAACTGGACATTTTTTCATGATGCCCTTTAATTCCAATGAAATCATAAGCAATGTAATGAGGAGCTTCATAATTGAATATTTTCCTTGCAATTTCTTTTGATACATTATAACTACCCGTTTCCGATGAATGATCTCTTCCGCCCGGTTCGAAAATAACATCTTCTATCATCCATCTCATCGGCCAATCGATTTTCCAATTCAGTTTCATTTTATTTGTATTTAATACCGATAATTCATTTTGATTTCCACATTCACAGTCATACCGAACTGTTTTTAATGTTTCATCAAAATGTGTAATAGTTGTTGCATCTTTCCCGCACCTCTCACAATATATCGTAACTGGATAAAAGTTTTCTCTATCTTCTTCTCGGTGTACTCCTGTTTTAAAATCCATGAAAATATCATATATTTCTTTCCTTTTATACAAAGCCTCTAATATGTTTCCGTTATACCTTCCGCTTCTATATTCAGCATGTTGATAAATGAATTCTACTTCAATTCCAAATGCTTGGAGCGATTTTTCAAACTCTTTTTCAAAATGCTCTGCATACGAGTCATGACATCCATACGGATCTGGAATATCAGAGTATGGCATACCAAGATACCTTGCAAAAGATGGATCAATATTTTGGGGAACTTTTCTAAACCTGTCATAATCATCCCATGAAAAGATAAAACGAGTCTTCTTCCCTAAATCTTGAAGTGCCTTTACAACGAAATAAGTCGTTACTATTTCACGGAAGTTTCCAATATGAACAGAACCAGATGGACTAATTCCAGATGCACAAACAAAAGTTTCTTTATTTGGATGTTTTCTAATTAATTCATGTGCTACTTCATATGCCCAATGCATATGCCACTCACCTCAATTGTATTTTTTGTTTTCACATTTTCAGTTTTTATAAAACAAAAAAACTCCCACCCCCAAGATTTTTCATCTTGAGGACGAGAGTTATTAGCTTCGCGGTACCACCTCAGTTTGTTAATACGTCACCATATTAACCTTTTCAGGTACGGCAAACTATGCTTATACCCTATCTCTATAACGGGAGAACCCGTCGCACCATCCCTAAATAAATTAGTTCCTTGCGCAGCTCCAAGTCTTTTTTCATTAAGATGTATACCGCTCTTTCTCAGCTACCAGAGCTCTCTGTACGTATTCTTTCTTAACTACTCTTCTCTTCAATACCATTTTAATTATTAGTTTTTACATATGATAATTTATAATATATATATTGTCAAATTTTTCTGAACCCATGTTAATCAAACATTTTTTCACTATCTAAAAAAAATGTTTGATTGCTTCTAATTGTATCTTGTGACTGCACTCATCACAACAATATGCCCCTTTTCGTTTCTCCTTAAATCGCTTATACTTTTCACTTCCTTCATATACGCGACATACATTTTTACATGAGAAGCAAATAATTTCATAAAACATCATATGCATTTTCCTCCCCATAGTTATACGCTATTTTCGGATTATTTGAGAAGGTATTCTTTTTTATAAGTACATCTTTATTTCAATCCAACAAAAGGTTTACCTCCATTTTTATCGAATTTTATATGTATCTTTATAGGATAGAGGTGAATCATATTGATTAGAAATATAGAATTAATTGTTGATGCAAAGTCTAGCTTAGCTGAAGGCCCTTGCTGGAATGAGAAAAAACAAATTTTATATTGGGTTGATATTATTGAAAAGAAATTATGCCTTTATAATCCCGTTAATAATACAAACCGAGTGATAACTTTTGACCAACAGATTGGTTGCGTTGTTCCATATTTAGATAATATAGTACTTTTAGCTATGGAAAGAGGCTTTTACTCTCTTAATCTAAATACAGAAAAACTTACGCATATATATGATCCTGAACCACATTTATTAGAAAATCGTTTTAATGACGGGAAATGCGATCCAGCTGGCCGTTTTTGGGCTGGCACTACAGACTTATACGGCATTAATGCAGCTGGTTCCTTGTATTGCTTACATAATAATTTCACCGTAGAGAAAAAAGTTTCACATGTGAATACTTCAAACGGAATCGCTTGGTCATCTGATCATACATACCTTTACTTTATAGATACACCTACTAAAAAAGTGGTTCGCTATCATTATGATATATATACTGGAGAAATTCGTAATCCAAGTGATGTAATCATTTTTTCTGAAAATGACGGTCTACCTGATGGTATGACAATTGATGAAGAAGGTTGTTTATGGATTGCACATTGGGGAGGTTCAAAAGTAACTAGATGGAATCCCTCTACTGGAGAACAAATATTAAGTATTCCAATTCCAGCGTTATATGTAACATCATGTACATTTGGAGGACCTAATTTAACAGATTTGTATGTTACAACAGCCAGAACAAGAATGACGGATGACGGATTAAAAGAGTATCCACATGCTGGTGGTATTTTTCGAATTCAAACAAATGTTAAAGGTTGTCCAACCTACTCATTTCACCATGAAACTATTGGAGCTGAAACACTATGAACAGAATCGATTACATAAGACAAGAAGAAAAGAAATATCACGATCTTTGCTATGAACAATATAAATTATTCGAAGCGGGATCTTGGCTTTATAAACCTGTTAAAATAGTTATGAACATGCTGAACTATTTTGAAGGACAGAAAGACCTACAAATACTTGACCTTGGCTCTGGTGTCGGTAGAAACAGTATTCCGATTGCACAAAAAATAATGAATAGTGGCGGCACTGTTACTTGTGTTGATCTACTTGATTCAGCTTTAAAGAAGTTACAAATTTATAGCAAAGAACATGGTGTATTTGAATACATAAAAACGGAAGAATCAGCAATTGAAGACTACTATATTCCCTTTAATACTTATAACTACATCGTTGCAGTATCAAGTTTAGAACATGTGAAATCAGAAGAAGACTTTAAGAAAGTGCTTCACTCTATGAAAATTGGCACGAAAATTGGCGGTATTAACTGTTTAATAATCAACTCTAACATTCAAGAGATTGACTTGGAAACGAATCAAAAATTAGATGCGTTAGTTGAAATTAATCTTCCTACTAAAGAAATGATATGGACACTAAAAAGCGTTTATTCTGAATGGCAAAAAATAAAAGTTGGAATAAAGAGTTTATCGTATGATATTGTACGTAACGGAAAAAGCATTAAATTAAAAACGAATGCGATTACTTATGTCGTTCAAAAATTATAGTGTATGCGAGTGGGGACAATCTTTATTTTATCCAGTCACCACTCGCATATTTATGTAAAGTTCATTCCATTTTAATTACAATTTTCCCTCTAGTATGCTGACTTTCACTTAAAATATGAGCTTCTCTAACTCCTTCTTCATTAAACGGTACAACTTTACTAATGATTGGTTTGATTTTTTCTGCCTGAATCAAACCTGATAATTCGTCTAATAGATTTCCACTTGGTTTTAACCATAAAAAACCTGATTTTATTCCCTTTACTTCATGAAGCGGTTCATGGACGATAGAGATTAGGACGCCACCAGATTTAATAACTTGAAAACTTTTTTCTTGTACTTCTCCACCAATTGTATCTAATACAATATCGAAATCTGGTAGTAACTCTTCAAATTTATCTTTTTTATAGTCAATAACGAGATCAGCCCCTAAGGACTTTAAAAATTCTTCATTTTTACTACTTGCAGTTGTTGCGACAAAAGCTCCAAATGATTTCGCAATTTGAATTGCAATACTTCCTACTCCACCAGCACCAGCATGAATGAATACTCGGTCATTTTCTTTTATTTGTGCATAATCTACAAGGCTTTGCCAAGCTGTAAGCCCTGCGAGGGGTATAGATGCTGCTTCTTCAAAACTAAGATTATTTGGCATGTGAGCTACTAAATCTGATTTTACTGTAATGTACTCAGCATAAGAGCCTTTTCCTATATTTTCAGGTTTCGTAAATACTTTATCCCCTATTTTGAAAGAATCCACATCTTCTCCAACTTCTTCAACTACTCCAGCAACATCTAATCCTAATGTAATTGGAAATGAAAATCGCAACTTTTCTTGTAAGTCTCCCTTTCTTATTTTCCAATCAACAGGATTGACAGATGTTGCGTGTATGCGTATTAATACTTCATTACATTTAACAACCGGCTTTGGAACTTGTCTTTCTTGTAATTCTTCAACACTACCATATTGATTAATAACAATTGCTCTCATTTCCTCTCCTCCTTGTTGTTTATTTTAATCACTTACGATTATTTTTCGAAATATTTTGTTTTGGTTGAAAATAAATATATTTGGAAGTGCTATGTATGTTACTCTACTAACTAAGAGTCCAGAGTACAAAAAACATTTACCTTACTTTCATACAATCTAATTTTCAGTTAAGAAAAACGCAAAGTTATACCTTCTTTATTTGGTAATGAACTTTAATTGGAACGGAGAGTGTTCTATGAGTGAGCAAGTATTCAAGGTAAACGGTATTGATATATGTACAGAAAGCTTTGGTAACCCTAATAACCCAGCAATTTTATTAATTATGGGGGCTACATGCTCAATGGTTTATTGGGATGAAGAATTTTGTGAAAGGTTGGCTAGTACAGGAAGGTTTGTCATTCGCTTTGATAACCGTGATGTTGGGCGCTCTGTTACATATGAACCTGGGACTTCCAATTACACTGTAGCAGACCTCGCTGAAGATGCAATCGGGGTACTCGATGCATATCATATTGACAAGGCACACCTTCTGGGCATGTCATTAGGAGGTATGATTGCTCAAATTGCTGCAGTAAAACATCCAGAAAGAATTTTGTCCTTAACATTACTAGCAACAAGCGTTATTGGATCTGATAACAATACTCGTGATTTGCCTCCAATGGACGAAAGAATTTTGACACATCATGCTAATGGTGCGAATTTAGATTGGACAAATAAAGATGTTATAGCGAAATATTTAGTTACAGGATCACGTCTACTCTGTGGATCAAAGCGTATATTTGATGAAGCAAGAACTTTGAAACAAGTAAAGCAAGAAATAGAACGTGCTAACAATTTATTAAGCATGTTTAACCATGCCCTCCTTACAGGTGATGATTCTTATGAAGGTATACTCAAGTCATTACTAGTACCTACTTTAGTAATTCATGGTACGGACGATACGGCTCTTCCACTTGAACATGGACTCGCACTTATTGATGAAATTCCGAACGCAAAACTAATAACCCTTGAAGGTTCAGGACATGAGAATCATCCCGATGACTGGGCCGAAATTATTAAAACAGTTTCAAAACATACATCTAAAATATAAGATAAAAACAACTAATAGAAATAGTGATACAATTACAAAAGCCCATCACTGCATTTATATGTATAGTGATGGGCTCTACCTATGATTTTCTATGTTCAAAAGAATGGGCAATCTAATTGATCAACAGATTCCCACGATTTTTTTTTTACATTTCCGGTGGATTTACTATTTTCTAGTGGTACGTTTTTAAACGGATTCATTTCAACTTTTAATAGAGATGATGGTTCTACATATAAAGAAAAAACATGGCTACTTGGCAAGGTTTTCGATACATCAATATCTCCTACTTGTTTAAATAATTGCTGGGCTGCAAAGAAAAAGAAATTAGTTGGATTAGATTGTTTATTAAGCCAAGCAATCATTTCAGGCGATACTGATTTATTAATATTAATTTTCACTCGATCACCACGTTTATATCGCCTAGATCGCATACATCCACCAACTAACTTATCGTTAAGTTTGTAAACCCTAACTCTTTTTGCTTATGCTCTCTATATTTTGGCGAACATGTATATACTAATAACCCACGTGCATTTGTAAATAACGGGTTATCTACAAAAATTACATTTTTCAAGCGTCCTTTTTGTTTCAAAATCATTTTTAAGCTATTTTTAATAATAACTGCGCCCCCACCATAAATAAATACATATGGATCGTCTTTCATATCATCAATTTTGTTAATAATATCCGTTGCGACACGTGCTGCTAAACCTAAAAACGCTGGTTGTGATTCCTCAACTAACAATGCATTTCTTGGGTGCTTTTCATTTAAATAAATTTGGTTAAATTCTGTAATACTATCAATTGTTTTCGTAGGATATTTCCGATTCCACCTCGTAATAATTTGTAGTAACGTTTCTTTTACACCGTACGATAATCCTTTACTTAATTGCGGACGAAAATTTACCCCTAATGAAACAACTTCTTCCGTTGTCCCCGCGCCAATATCAAAAGACAATAAAGTTTTATCTACAAAATCAATTTCTGAAACTTGATTTTGTTCACATTCTATTTTATGTTTCACAACATTTCCTTCCTCATCATATACAATCCCCCACGTCCCAGAAGCGCCTTCAGGTAGACATTTACAAAACTCAATAGAAACATTAATCGTAACATCGCGCCCATTCGGATAATGAAAAATGACCTTGTGATTACCCATATACCGTTTCGCATTTTCAGCAGCGATTTCCTGTGTAATAAGTTGCATTGGAAGAGCCACCGATAAATCATAACGAATATTAATATGACTTGAAGTTGGACTTTGACGCATAGCACTTATCGCTAATCCTGAAAGGATTGTAATAACCATCAACTCATCAGTAGATTTATTTGATTTCTTCTCCACTTCAGTACCTTTTAATTGATCTTGAATCACTTTTTCTCCAACGATGTATCGTACATTATTGAACATTAGCGATGGAGAACTAATGGTCACATCAATGTGATTCTCTAATTCTGACGATGAAACATCACTCTCATCTAACAACCCCGTAGGCTCACCTATATATAAAGAATAAATACTCGGAATAAAAATAGGTTCCTGCCCTTTCACCATTAACTTCAAACCATTATTTCCTGCATCTGCACCAGCTTTTAAAAGAATAGACATAACTACCCCCTAATTTAATCTGACATCCCTTCCAAATATATGCGAGCCCATTCTTTTACATTCAAATGTAATGTAATTTTTTCTTCATCCTTTAAACAAAATATCACAAATATTCATTTTTCGTGTAAAAAGTATTTGACATGAAAATTTTCCAATTTTATACTATGGTTGTAAAGATTTTTTGACAATGGTGGAGGTGCAATTATATATTGAATACTAAAAAGATTATTTTTGTAATCATTGTTTTATCGTTAATCGTGATACTCGGACATGGCGCATACAAATACGCAACTGAAGGTTCAATTTTGGGTGGAACGATTTTCGCTGCTTCTTTAATACTTAGTAATTTAATTAATCATATTACATGGGGAGATCCAAACGGAGTATCGGAAGAAAGTCAAGATGAGATGGGACAACAA
>NZ_JBHWYR010000085.1:0-16734 GCF_042728695.1 Bacillus sp. NPDC060175 | reverse complement strand
ATTTGCGTTCGTTGGTGTATAACGAATTTCAGAAATAGACCTTAAAATAGTCGGAGTTAATTTTTCTAGTTCTGCAATTAATTCCTTCATTTTTCCCTCTTTAAACGGTTCAAAAATTGGTGCTGCAACTGGAAGTTTTCCGTTCGGAAGTACATCGAGTGTTTTCCCATTTTCTAATAACGGTTGTAATTTCCCATCTTTGTTTATATAGCCAATTGTTAAATATTCTTCGATATGAACATCAATTTTGTTTGGGAAACGTTTTTTTACATTTACCGCTTTAATTTCTTTTCGTTTCGTTAAGTTTTCTTCTGCTTTATGTGCTGTTACTCGGAAATAACTCGTATCATATGTCACACCTGATTCCTTCATAACTTGTTCATCTGTCATATAATGATTTCCAAACACACTTATCTTTTTTATATTACTAAGCGGAGACCGAAAATAAATTAAAAAGAGTACTAATAAAAATAAAATCGATATGTATAAAATTAACCGATGATTAACAGGTTTCTTATTCTTTTTCTTTTGATTCTTTAATTTTGGTACACGATCTTGTAGTTTAATCACTTTACTATTTTTCATGTACGATCCCCCTATGTAACATAAAGAACGGCATGTTCCTCATGCCGTTCTTATCTTCTTATTATAACATAAATGATAATGAGCGGAACGAACAACCGTTATCTTCCAATTATTTCTACTTCTGTCTGCATATCGACACCAAATTTATCCTTAATTGTACGCTTTATCAATACGATCAGGTCTAATACATCTTGTGCTGAAGCCACACCAGTATTAACAATAAAATTTCCATGCATTTCAGAAATTTGAGCTCCACCTATCTTATAGCCACGAAGCCCTGCTTTTTCTATTAAATCTCCTGCAAAATATGGGACTGGATTTCGAAATATACTTCCTGCACAAGGGTGATTCCAAGGCTGCGTTTCACGGCGATACTCTTTATTCTTTTGCATGCTTCTTACAATTTCCTCGCGTTCGCCTACCTCCAATTGGAATTCAGCTTCTAAAACAATACCAGGGCGTTTCACTTGCAATACAGATGTGCGATAAGAAAATCCCATTTCGGTATTCGTCAACCAATTAATTGTTCCATTTTCAAACAAAATACGACCTTTCGTTAATACACTCGATATGTCAGACTTATGAGCGCCTGCATTCATATACACTGCACCGCCAACACTTCCTGGAATACCACTTGCAAATTCCAAGCCAGCTAATCCCTGTCGACTAAGTAAAGTTGACAATTTAATAAGGGGGTATCCAGCACCAACTCTTACTCTATGTTTTTCGACTTCTAAGTGATCTAATCCTTCTCCTAAACGAATAACCACACCTTCTATACCTTGATCAGATACGAGAAGATTTGAACCACGACCAATTGCCGTCCACCCTGTCTTGTACTTCTTTACTAACTCTAACGTCTTCTCAATACCAGCAACATACTTTGGCACAATTAAAATATCAGCTGGTCCGCCTATTTTCATAGTCGTGTAACGCGCTAACGGTTCATTAACTAACACGCGGCCAACATTTGCTTCTAAAAGCTCTTTTACTAATTGTTCCATAGACAATCTCCCCCATATTAAGTCTCCTTAATTACAGTAATATGCAGGGCGTTCACCTAATGTTATTTTTTAATAAGCTTGTTCATTACTTCATATAGCTTATTTGCTGCATCTGGAATACCAAGTTGCTTAGTAGCCAGTTTCATATTTTGTAATGTTTGTGTATCCAATAAAATCTCATCAATGTCACGAATAAGCGTTTCAGATGTTAAATCTTTTTCAAGTAGCATTTTAGCTGCTCCTTTATCAACAACTGATCGTGCATTTTTTTCTTGATGGTTATTTGTTACATACGGACTTGGAATTAATACACTTGGTTTTCCTAACGCTGTTAATTCTGCAAGCGTTGTAGCACCTGCTCTTGAAACAACAAGATCTACACCAGTCAGTACCTCTGGCATATTATGAATAAAAGGTTTAATAATAACATTATTCGGATTCCCTTTTTGTTTCACGGCTTCCATAACTTTATCATAATGTACTTCGCCTGTTACATATAATACTTCGTAACTTTTATTCCCAAATTGTTCAATCGCTTCTACAAAAGCATCGTTAATCGGTCTAGCACCGCGACTCCCACCAAAAATAAGCACCGATTTTTTAGAAAGGGATAGTCCTACCGAACGTTTTCCTTTCATTCCATTTTGGTCCATTACTTCTGATGCACGTGGATTACCTGTCATAACCACTTTTGACTGTGGGAAATGTTCTGCAGCTGCTTCAAAGCAAACTGCAACTTTATCGACATAACGACTTAAAAATTTATTCGTTACACCAGGTACACTATTTTGTTCATGTACAATAGTCGGAATACCTAATTTAGCCGCAGCATATACAACTGGCCCACATACGTATCCACCCGTACCAATCACAATATCAGGGTTAAAACGACGAATATATCGTTTACTATCTTGAACACCTTTTAGGAAACGCATCACTGTTTTTACATTATCAAGAGATATTTTTCGTTTAAATCCACTTATAACAATAGATTGGAACGGAATACCCGCTTTCGGTACGATGGTACTCTCTAATCCATTCTCTGTACCAATGTATAAAAATCTTGCTTCCGGATTTAGTTTTTTTATTTCTCTAATTAAAGCAAGAGCTGGATAAATATGTCCTCCAGTACCCCCACCACTTACTAATACTCGCACTACTGATTCCTCCACTTCCCTGTTCTTATTCAATCGTATTTATTTCTATATACATATTGTATTTTCACACACACACGAAAAACCCTGTCTTTTAAACAGGGTTTAATAGCGAGAATGGCGACTTATATTCAATAATACACCTACTGCCATTAACATTAAGGTCAAACTTGATCCACCATAACTTAAAAACGGCAAAGTAATACCCGTAACAGGCATCAGTCCTGTTACAACACCAACATTAATCATTACTTGAATCGCAATCATCGCCACAATACCTACTGCTAAAAACGTACCATATAAATCTGGCGCTCCTAATGCTATACGAATCCCGCGCCATAATAATAGACTAAATAATAATAACACAAATGAACCACCAATAAAACCTAATTCCTCGGATAAGATTGCAAATATAAAGTCTGTTTGTGGTTCAGGTAAATAAAGAAATTTTTGTCTACTTTGTCCAAGTCCAAGCCCAAATAAACCACCAGGTCCAATTGCGAGTAACGATTGGATAATTTGAAATCCACTTCCGAGCGGATCCGACCACGGATCTAAATATGATGTGATGCGTTTCATTCGATATGGTGCTGATGCAATTAACCCTACAAATCCCGCTGCACCAAGCAAACCAAACATTGCAAAGTGAAAAACCCTTGCTCCCGAAATGAATATCATAATAATACATGTCCCAACCATTACCGTTCCCGTACCAAGATCTGGTTGTAACATAATCATCCCAAAAGCAAGAACTACAAAACTAAGAGCCGGTAGCAAACCTCGTTTAAACGATGTAATTAATTTTTGTCGTTCCGCTAAAAATTTTGCTAAGAAAATAATCATCGCGAATTTCATAAACTCTGACGGTTGGATAGAAAATGCTCCGATTCCAATCCAACTTCGTGCTCCCCCACGAACGAGACCTACTCCAGGAATAAGAACGAGAATAAGAAGAACGAAACAAACTAGTAAAATTACTTTTGAATACGTACGCCACACCCAATAATCAATTTTCATGAGAGAAAACATAGCTACTACTCCAAGACTTGCAAATAACAATTGCCTTTTTGCAAAAAAGAATGAATCCCCCATTTTATAAGAGGCCCAAACCGCACTCGCACTATAAACCATAATCATTCCGATTGTTAACAACGCAAGTGTAACGATGATGAGAATAAAATCAGGCGTTTTCTTCATTACCCATGAACACCACCTCTTTGGGCAGAACCTTTGCCCTATGTAACAAAACATCAGTAGGTGTTAGCCTACTGATGTTTTGATTTACTTTATATAAGTTTATGCACAGCTTGTATAAAAATGTCTCCTCTTTCTTCAAATGTTTTAAATTGATCCCAGCTTGCACATGCTGGTGAAAGAAGAATAACATCACCATCGGTAGAATGAGCATACGCCTTCACTACTGCATCATCTAAAGTATCGACACTTTCAATTACATCTAATCCTGCTTTTTCTGCCGCTCTTACTAATTTTGGTGCAGTTTGTCCAAATGTTACAATCGCTTTGACATGTTTAAAGTATGGAATTAAATCATCAAATTCATTACCACGATCAAGTCCACCAGCCAATAATACAATCGGTTGTGTAAATGCAGATAATGCTTTTTCTGTCGCTAGCATATTCGTCGCTTTTGAATCATTATAAAATTTACGATTATTAATCGTTGTTACATATTCTAAGCGATGTTTTACACCTGTAAAACTTTTTAACACAGCAGTAATTGCTTCATTAGAAACACCTAGTAATTTAGCAATACTCATTGCTGCTAAAATATTTTCTAAATTGTGCTTACCAGGTAAAACAATATCACTTACTTTAACTACTTTTTCGCCTTTAAAATAAAGAGCGTTATCTTTTATACACGCACCATCTTCAATTTCTTTCGTCGTCGAAAATAATACTTTCTGTCCTTTACTATATGCCGATAATGCCATTACATCTGCATCATCTGCGTTAATTACACTATAATCTGTTTCAGTTTGGTTTTTGAAAATATTCGCTTTCGCCAAACCATACTCTTTCTTCGTCTCGTGATAATCTAAATGCGCTTCAAATAAATTTAAAAAGGCTGCAATTTTTGGTTGGAACGACTCCACTCCCATCAATTGAAACGATGAAAGTTCCGTAACGACAACTTCATTTTCTTTCGCCAATTGTGCAACTTCACAAGCTACAGTACCTATATTCCCCGCAATAACTGGGTACTTTTGTCCTTCTTTTAACATTTCAAACGTTAACATTGTCGTTGTTGTTTTGCCGTTAGATCCCGTAATCCCAACAAACGGTGCTGCTGAAATGCGATATGCTAATTCAACCTCAGTTACAATTGGAATTTGCTTTTCCTTCGCCGCCACTAAGAGTGGATTAGAATATGGAATTCCTGGGTTTTTTACGACAAGTGAAATGTTTCTCTCCAGCAATTCTAACGGATGCCCACCACATATAACATCCATTCCTTCCGCTTGTAACTCAGCAGCAAGCACATTACCCACTAATGGTTTCCCATCATTTACAATGACGTTTGCCCCTAATTTTTTTAATAAAGTAGCTGCTGCATAACCACTTTTAGCAATACCTAATACAAGAACATTTTTATTTTGATATTCAGTTACAGTTTTCAATTACATCCACACCCCGATATAAATTCCTAGCACAGCTAATAAAAATCCTACAGACCAAAACGTTACAACAACGCGCCACTCTGACCAACCACATAATTCATAATGATGATGTAATGGACTCATTTTAAAGACACGCTTTCCTGTTGTTTTGAACGAAATAACTTGGATAATAACAGATAAAGTTTCCGCTACGAATACACCGCCAATAATAACGAGTAACAATTCTTGTTTTAACAAAATCGCTACAGCTGCGATAGCACCACCTAAAGCTAGAGAACCTGTATCCCCCATAAATACTTTCGCTGGATTCGCATTGAATACTAAAAAGCCAAGTACAGCTCCTACAACTGCCATACAGAAAATCGCTACCCCAAATTGTTCTTGAGCTACAGCAATAATACTAAATGCTCCGAATGCAATAGCAGCTGTTCCTGATAATAAACCATCTAAACCATCTGTTAAATTAACCGCATTTGATCCACCAATAAGCATAAATAATACAAGAATAAAATATGCCCAGCCTAATTCAAATTTAACATCAGTTCCCGGAATCATGATATAAGTGTGAAATGCTTGCCCTTTTCCAATTAAAAAGAACGCAATAGCAATTACAAGCTGACCAACCAATTTTTGTTTTGATGTTAAACCAAGATTTCTTTTCTTTACTACTTTTATGTAGTCATCTAAAAATCCGATTAATCCGTACCCAAATGTAACTAATAATAACAATGATACTTCTGCACCTAAATTGTTAAATTTAATCGCCATAATAAGCGTAGTCACCATCATAGATACATATATGACAATACCACCCATCGTTGGTGTCCCTGATTTCTTTTGGTGTGACTTCGGTCCTTCGTCACGAATACTCTGTCCGAACTTTAACTTTCTTAAAAATGGAATAAATAATGGCGAAAGGGCAACAGAAATTAAGAATGCTACCCCAGCCGTTACTAATAAACCTTGTTCAAGCACATGTAGTCCTCCTCTCATGCTGTTACACTTCGTTGTTTAAACGCTCCGTGATTGCTTCTCTAGCAACTTCACGATCGTCAAAATGATGAACTTCTTTACCAATAATTTGATACGTTTCATGCCCTTTACCAGCAATAATAATAATATCTTCTGCTTTCACTTTCGAGATAGCGGAACGTATCGCTTCTTTTCGATCAACAATTACTTCATAATTATTCCCATTTGCATCATTTACCATATCATCTAAAATAGCCTTCGGATCTTCACTTCTTGGATTATCCGATGTATAAATTGCATGAGTTGCATATTCGGTTGCAACACTTGCCATTATTGGTCTTTTCGTTCTATCTCTATCACCACCGCAACCAACGATACAATATACATCACCTTTTGCAAACTGTTTTGCTGTTTTTAGTACGTTCTCTAAGCTATCAGGTGTATGTGCATAGTCAACAATAACTGTGTAATTTTGTCCACCATCAACAACTTCAAAACGTCCAGGAACGCCAGCAAGCTCTTTAATTACATCAATAATTGTTTGTAAGCTCACTCCTGAAACAAGACCTGCTGCTGTAGCAGCTAACACGTTGTATACATTAAACTTACCAATTAATTTCATCGTAACATTTACAGTTTCATACGGTGTTACAAGTGTAAATGTTGTACCGCCACTCGTCATTACGATATCTCGTGCCATAATGTCGCTTGCAACATCTATACCATATGTTACAACAGTAGCTGCTGTACTTCTCATATACTCTTCTGCTACTGAATCATCACTGTTTAATATAGCGTATTTTTCACGATTATGATGATAACTATTGCCAAGCTGTGCAAAAAGCAACCCTTTCGCATGTTTATATTCTTCCATCGTTTTATGATAGTCTAAATGATCTTGTGTTAAATTCGTAAATACTGCAACATCGTAATCGCACCCGTGTACACGGCCAAGATCTAAAGCATGAGACGAAACCTCCATTACTGTACTATCCACACCTTGTTCAACCATTTTTGAAAATGTCTGTTGAAGTGTTAGTGCATCTGGTGTTGTATTTTTCACCTCAAATGTTTCATCACCGATTTTCATATTAATCGTTCCAATTAGCCCTGTTTTATGACCATGTGCGCGCATAATTTCATCCATAATATGCGATGTTGTTGTCTTTCCATTTGTACCTGTAATACCGATTAAATGTAACTTGTGTGTTGGTTGGCCATAAAAATAATCAGCTAAAACCGCTAGCGAACGAAAAGTATTTTTCACAAGTACAACTGGAACGTCAACATCAATTGGTCTTTCCGCAACAATAGCAGCCGCTCCTTGTGCGGCTGCTTGCTTAGCAAAGTCATGGCTATCAACCGTATATCCTTTCATACATATAAATAAGCTTCCCTCTTTCACTTTACGTGAATCCGCTTCAATAGATGTTATTTCTGGATTTTCTGTTGGAACAACGGGAAAATCATGCAAACATGATACAAGTGTATGCAACTTCATTTCACTAAACCCTCTCTACATTGTTTATTTATCTCTTATTTTAGCAAGTAACACGTTACCTCCTAGTTATATAAAAATAGGAGGTAAGTGCTACTATAGTCTAATCAATAGATTTATTTATTAATGAGACACTTATCGTCTCAAATAAAGCAATTTTTCTATAAAGAACTCACTTCCACCAATTGTACCATAAAACACAATCAGTTACCTTTAATTCCCGAAGTAAATTCTAACTTTTGAACCCTCTTTTACTTTAGCTCCTGCTTCTGGTGATTGTTTAATTACTTTCCCACCATCACCACTTATATCAAGCTTCAAGTCTACAAGTTGCGTTTGTAAATCTTTCTTTTTCATACCAATTAAATTCGGAACTTCCACAGTTGGTGTATCGCCCCATTTATATTCTTTCTCAACTTGCTCTTTTCTCGGTTCCACTCCCATTACAGGAAGTGCGTCACGAAGAATATTCCCAACAATAGGTGCTGCTACAACTCCACCAAATTGAGTCACTCCTTTTGGATTATCCACTGCTACATAAACAACAATTTGCGGATCGTCAGCTGGAGCAAAACCGATAAATGATACAATATAGTTATTATCTAAATATTTTCCATCTTTCACCTTTTGAGCAGTTCCAGTTTTTCCACCTACACGATATCCATCAATATAAGCCCCTTTACCAGAACCTTTCGCTACAACATTCTCTAATGCGTAACGAACTTTCTCTGAAGTTTCCTTGGAAATAACTTCCCTTTTCGCAACAGGTGTCTTTTTGCTGACAACTTGATTATTCTTCGGATCAATAAATTCCTTCGCTATATATGGCTGATACAAAGTTCCACCATTTACAGCGGCCGCTACAGCTGCTACTTGTTGAATCGGTGTAACAGAAACACCTTGCCCAAATGAAGTCGTCGCTTGCTCGACTGGACCAACTTTATCTAAATTAAATAAAATCCCGCTACCTTCACCTTGTAAGTCAATTCCGGTCTTCTGTCCAAACCCGAAATTGCGAATGTATTTAAACAATCGATCTTTACCAAGACGATCACCGAGTTCAATAAATCCTGGGTTACAAGAGTTTTGAACTACCTCTAAAAACGTTTGGCTACCATGGCCTCCAGCTTTCCAACACCGCAATCTAGCTCCACCAACTTCAGCTGCCCCATCATCATAAAATGTATCTTTCTCTAAGTCTACCAAATTTTCATTCAAGGCTGCAGCTAATGTAATAATCTTAAATGTTGACCCCGGCTCATACGTACTCCATACAGGTAAGTTTCTGTTATATACTTCCGGAGAAACACTTTGGAAATCTGCTGGATCAAAACTTGGTCGACTTGACATACCTAAAATTTCACCATTTTTCGGATTCATTGCAATTGCTATCATACCGTCAGGATTATACGTTGATTCCGCAATATTCATTTCTCTTTCCATAATCCTCGTAATGCGTGAATCAATTGTTAATCCTAAATTCAAGCCGGCTTCTGGTTTTTTGAAATCATCTCCAACGTTAGGCATTCTCTGTCCTTTCGCGTCTGCAAAAAATCGCACATGACCTTTATCACCATTTAGCTCTTTATCATAATATTTCTCTAGTCCCATAAGCCCTTGATTATCACTGCCCGCAAATCCTAATACGTGTGATAAAAAATTACCGAATGGATAGTACCGGATAGAATCCTCTGCGATGTACACACCCTTTAAACTTAATCCGCGTACTTCTTTCGCTTTGTCATGCGATATTTTCCTTCCGCCTTTATCAAGCCTTACAATCGATTCTTTTTTTGTAATCCGCTTATAAACATCATCTTTTTCCACACCTAATACTGCAGCTAACTTCTCTGCAGTCTCTGCTGGTTTTTCAATTTGCCTCGGCACAACAAAGACGGTCGGTGCACTTTTATTCGTAGCAAGCTCCACACCATTTCGATCTAAAATTTTCCCTCGCTCTGGTTCAAAAGTAATATTACGACTCCATGAATCCTTCGCACGATCCGTTAACATATTCCCAAGAAAAAATTGCACATATCCAAGACGAATATCGATAATGGTGAAAATGAGTATACCCGATATAAGTATAAAAATAAGTCGTTTTCTAACTGTTACATTTGATACACGCATATTGGAACAAGCCTCCCTTACGCCTAGCTTGTTCCAATATATGCTTGTACTTATTTAATTAGAACTTCTTCCCTATTACCATTATGGTTTTTCTGCTTCTTGCTGTGGCTCAAGTGGTGGTACGAGTGTTACACCTAATTCTGTACCAGGTTGCAACAATGTTCCTTCCGCCACACTTTGTTCCGTTACATATCCTGTACCAGAAGGTTTTAAGTTAAGCTTTAATGTTTTTGCTAAATTCATAACATCACGCAGTGCCCATCCCTGTATATTTGGCATTGTAGGCTTATCTCCTACTAAGAAAACTCGATCACCCTTTAATGTTTGTTCAGTTGCTTTTGGCACTTGCTGCTGCACTTTACCTTCACCTAATACGATTGGACGAAGTTTTGCTTTATCAATTGTTTTTTTCGCTTCTTCCATCGTTTTTCCGGTTACATCTGGAACGACAGTTTGTTGTTCTTTCACATATTTTTTCGGGTCTTTTACTTCATTTGGCTTAATCTTTAAGTACTCTAAGCTATTTTTCGTTACATATTTAAAGATATCAGCTAAAGGTTTAGCCCCGTTTTCATCATCTTTTAATTTTGGTTGTTTAACGGCCACATACACAACAAGTTGCGGATCGTCCATCGGTGCCATACCTAAGAATGAGAATATATAATTCTCTCTTCCCGTCATATAGCCACCTTTCCCGTCGGGAATTTGTGCTGTACCTGTTTTACCCCCGACTGAGTACCCATCAATTTTATATGCAGTCCCTGTTCCTTTCGGTGATGTAACAACACGTTCTAGTAATTGCCTTACTTGCGCTGCTGTCTCTTTGGAAACAGGTTTTCCTACTTCTTCTGGTTTATGCTCTAGCTGTACTTTACCTGTTATTGGATCCACAATTTTATCAATTGTATAAGGCTTCATCATTTTCCCATCATTTGCAATCGCTGTTGCAGCTTGTACAAGTTGAATTGGTGTAACTGTAGAGCCTTGTCCAAATGCTGTTGTTACTTGTTGTATTTGTTGATCAAATAAAATTGTATTTGACCCTTCACCAGGTAAATCAATGTTTGTTTTTTCATCTAATCCAAAATTATGAATATATTTTCGGAAACGATCTGGACCAAGTTTTTGATCACCTAAAATTGCAAACGCTACGTTTGAAGAGCGCTCTACCCCTTCATCAAAAGTAATAGAACCCCATCCAGCGCCGCCGTTATGATCTTTTATTTTGCGATTACCAACTTGATATGTACCAGACTGATAAAAGTCTTGTCCATTGTATACACCTTCATTAATGGCCGCTGCTAATGTGAAAATCTTCATTGTTGATCCCGGTTCAAATGCATTTGCAATTGCGTCGTTGAAGAAATATTTAATTTGACGATCATTAGGGTCATAACTAGGTTTACTAGACATCGCTAATATTTTTCCCGTCTTTGGATCCGCTACAATTCCAATTAAATTTTCTGGCTCATAATGTTTACTCGCTTCTTTCATTGCGTCTTCTAAATAACTTTGAATACGTTGGTCAAGCGTTAAATACACATTATCTCCATTTTTAGGTGCCTTTACATTCACTTTCCCACCGTCAAGAGATACTCCTTTACGGTCACCTGTATAAGCTACCTCACCATTAGAAGCACCTAAATATTTATCCAAACTCTTTTCTAAACCAAATTGACCGACTGAGATTCCATTTTCATCAGGTTTCGCATGACCTATGACGTAAGATGCGAAATCACCGTTTGGATAAACTCTCGCATTTTCGGTAATGAAAGAGATTCCCGGCAATTTCAATGCTTCTATTTGTTCTTTCTTTTCTTTCGTCAAGTCCTTACCCAATGTTCCAAATTCCACTTGACTTTTGCCTTCTTTATTTAAAGTAGCTAAAATTTTATCTTCATCTTTTCCGAGTACTCCTGCGATTTTCTTTGCAGTATCCTCTTTATCCTTAACGGCGTTAGCCCCTTTTAGCTCGGCTACAAGTTTATAAGAATTTGCGTCTTGCGCTAGTACATGACCATTTTGATCATAAATTGTTCCTCGATTCGCTTCGAGAACTCCTTTTTTACTATGTTTCTGTTCAGCAAGTTTTTTCAAATCATGATTATCCACTGTTCCTGTTGCTTGTATGTAAAAAAATCGGGCTAATAATAGAAAAAAGAGCAGGAGGAAAAATATCATAAAATAACCTGCTCCCTTATTGGTATGAAATTTTGTCATATTTTTATTCATCTTTTCTTCACACCTATTTGCCTTACTTTAGGCCTTTCACGTTATTCGCATTAATTTCTAGCCCGTGTTTTTTTGCAACTTCAGCGATACGCTCATAACGACTTAACTTCTCTACTTCAGCCTGCAATTCTTGATTTTCCTTTTGTTTTTTCACAATTTCTTCTTCTATCGTCGCTGCTTCTACATTAACTTGATATAGACCCGCTTTATTCCCAATAAAAGCTACACAGGCATATAATAAAAATCCAATAAACGTTACGTACAATAGCTTTTCAATTCTTGTAATTTTCGTTTTAACTTTTGGTTTAACCATCTGCTGTGGCGGCGTTTGAATTTGTACCTCTTCTTGCGCCTGTTGTTTATACTTTACAGCTAAATTAGTCATACCTCTCTCTCCTTTTTATCGTTTTTCAGCGATTCTCAACTTCGCAGAACGCGCTCGATTATTTTCTTCTAATTCAATGTCAGAAGGTAAAATCGGTTTCCTTGTAATAAGCTTTAATTTCGGCTTAAATTCATCCGGAATAATCGGTAGTCCCTGTGGTAATTGTGGTGTTGTGCTATTTCGCTTAAACGTCGTTTTACAAATACGATCTTCTAAAGAATGGAATGTTATAACACTAACTCTTCCACCAGGCTTGACCATATCAATTGCAGATTCCAACGCTTCTTCAAATACTTTTAATTCATCATTTACAGCAATACGAATCGCTTGGAATACTCGCTTCGCAGGATGTCCACCTGTTCTACGTGCCGGAGCTGGAATACCTTCTTTAATTAATTCCACTAATTCTCCTGTCGTTTCAATAGCCTTATTCTCGCGATAAGCTTCAATTTTCCTTGTTATTTGCTTTGAAAATTTTTCTTCTCCGTATTGGAAGAAAATTCTTACGAGTTGTTCATATGACCAGCTGTTCACAACATCATATGCTGTTAATGGGGCATCTTGATCCATCCGCATATCTAACGGTGCATCATGATGATAACTAAAGCCACGCTCTGGTGTATCTAATTGTGGGGATGAAACACCTAAATCGAATAAAATCCCGTCTACTTCTGTAATACCTAATTCATGTAGTTTTTCAGATAAATAACGGAAGTTGCTCTTCACTGTTACAAATTGTTCACCATAAGAAGAAAATTTTTCCTTCGCATTTTGAATCGCTATTTCATCTTGATCAAATGCTATTAATTTTCCACCATCTGTTAGCTGAGATAATAAATAAGAACTATGTCCTCCTCCACCCAGTGTACAATCTACATATGTACCACTCGGCTTTATATCTAAGCCATCTACTGTTTCTTTCAAAAGTACTGTTACGTGTTTGAACATTGCTGCACCTACTCTTTTTCCAATTAATTATGTTAAATACATTTCTCACTCTACAAACAAAATTTACTACTTGAGGATGAAATGCTACTAAAGAACGACTCATTTAACTTCCAACAAGGTAGCATGCTATACAAATCGCTATTTTATTTTATTATATACTAAATTTTATCATTTTTTGCGGGAATTTAAACAAAAACCTGTCGAAAAAGATAATAATCCGTTTACATTTTGTGCTATTTTGTCATATATATATACCTGATACATAGCGATTCATTACATTAACATAAGATGGACAATTCAGAAATATTTCACTTCACAGTTAATTCAACAAAATAAAAATAAAATCCTGCTCAAAAGAGCAAGATTCTATAGTTTTATTACATGATGTTTTCCGTCCCACGAAAAAGATTGTTCCATTACCCGGTCAATAAAATCAAGACCGAACTGATTTAAATAATAACACACATTCCACACACGTTCTTGCGGTGCTCCTAATGGACGAAGCGCAAATTGTAAACGGCGGAATTTATTCAGTTGAACCTCATGTTTCTTCTCAACATTTCTTTTCAACATTCTTTCTAACAGTTCAATTTGCTCATTAATTTTCAGTTCATTTTTCCCAGCAAACTCATTTAACCCTGGATCTATTTTTTTCACGAATTGTTGTAATGATGTATGGATATCCATTATTTCTTTTTTCGCTTCTATAAATCGCTCGTCTATCGGTTCCTCTATTTGATTAGAAAGCCAATTGTCACGCAGATTATCTATATTATTTAGAAATGGATCAATTTCTTGCAAATCTAAATCATATAAATCTGTCGCTATATCTCGCTCCATATAAGTAATCGTAAGGCGCGGAACAACAGGTGGCATTTGGAAACCGGCCGTATGAAACACTTGTTGCAATTCACTCCAATAAGCTAACTCCCCTGGACCGCCAATAAACGCTAACGTAGGAAACACATATTCTTGCATAAGAGGGCGCGTTACAACATTATTACTAAAACGTTCTGGACTTCTTTCCATCTCTTCCATCAATTCTTCATACGAAAATGAATGCACTCCATCTTTTCCAATAAACTTCCCTTGATTCTCTTCAAGCAATACTCGCTCATTATCAATTTCCATAAATATATGCACTGCATTTGTCTTTGTTTCAATAATCGGTTTAAATCCTAATTCCTTAATCACTTCTTGTTGATTATGAAGTGCTACTTGAATTTCTTTATATTTACTTATAATTTGTTGTAAAAACGGCACTTCTAAATTTCTTAATGCAGGATGATGTGAATCTACAAGAATTAAACCAGAATTTGCGAACATTTTCGTAATAAGGCGCGCAAAGAAATCTACATATGTATTCGATTTACCTAAAGCATCATCAACAAATTGTAATACATCCTTTGTAAAATTCGTTTCCGGATATGTTTTAAAAATCTCTTCGACCCATTTTCTACAGTCTTCAATAGAAAGTTCAGACTCAGAAGCACTCGCCTTTTTCGGATAACGATCATGAAAAATGGTCTTTTTTATTTTTTTATTTTTCGTTACAAATGTATGATTAATTTCATCCATATCATGGTCTTCACCAGCAATCCAAAAGACAGGAACAACCCGAACCCCTAAGCTCTCTTCTTTTTCTTTTGCAAGCTGTAAAATTGAAATGATCTTATGTACTGTATAAAGCGGACCTGTTAATAACCCAGCTTGTTGTCCAGCTATAACTACATATGTATTTTCATCTTCAAGCGCTTTTATATTTTGAATTGTAAATTCTCCCGCTTGCAATTGTGTATTATATTCTAATAAATGCGTTACTAAATCTTGACGGAAAAACTCTCTCTCACGTAAATCATGTAATCGCTGTTTAAAAGCATCCTCTGTTAACAGATAATCAAAACATGACTGTATCTCTTTTTTACCGTTCATATAGTCCGCTACAACACCTTGTAGTGGAACAGAGATCTCTTTTATCTCCATATAATTCTTCCTTTCGTATCCTGTTCTCTCACCAACCCACATTGTAGTCAATGTTTCACGTAAAAGCAAAGAAAAACACTTATAATTCCATTCCTTTTATTACATTGAACAAAAATTGAAGTGTCGGAACAGATTGTTGTTGTTCCTTAGCTTCTTCTAGTACATATCCAACAATCGCATTAACTTCCGTTTGTCTATTCGCTCTTACGTCCGCTAACATAGATGAAGTATTATGAGATGTTTTTTCACATACTTGGCATACCATTTGCCATACCATTTCCTTATCTTCTTCTTTAACAAGAAATGCAACTTCCTGAAATACTTGCTCCATCATTTGATAAAAAAACGGATTTGAAATTAACTCTCCGTTCTCAACCCGCAATAATGCCGTCAATGGATTAATACATACATTGACTACTAATTTATTGCGCATAATCCACTTCCAATCATCTTCTATTTGAATCGGAAAATAATCAAAAGGAAAACAATTAAATACCTTTTTAAAACAACTAGATTGACCACGCACTACACCAAACTTTGTAACACCTATTCCAGTATGATGAACTGTATGTCCATCCTCTTTTTTTGCACCATGCTCCACAATCCCGACTGCTATACGTTCATTTCCTATTTTTTGCATAACTTGAAGATGTGACATTCCATTTTGCAAAAAGATTAATGACGATTCTCCCTGCATAAAAGGTAATATATCAGTTATATGATATTGCTTTACAGCAATAAATGTATAATCTAACTGTTTATCCAGCATACTTTCTATCGGTAAAATAGACGGAAATACTGTCTCACGTTCTCCATTCCTAATACAAGTTACACCCGTTAAGTTTAATTCTTCTGCTTGCTTAGCGTTTCTTGTAAACAACGTAACATCTTGATTGCTTTTTTGTAAATAAAATGTATATAGGAGACCAATAGCTCCCGGTCCAACAATTCCAATTTTCATCTTCACACAAAGAACTCATATTAACAAGTGATATAAGTCCCCTTGCCCTTCCCCCTTTACATCTTATTAAATTACAATTACATAGTTGAAGGTTCAATTATCTTTTAACAAATGCAACCTCTTCTTTCACTATGTATATACTACCTATATACATAGTTCTATTCTTAGTTTAGCAAATCCTCAAAAAAATAATGAAAGAAATATTCTATCTTCTTCATAAAAATTAAAAAATGAGTTATAATA
>NZ_JBHWYR010000084.1:0-16821 GCF_042728695.1 Bacillus sp. NPDC060175 | reverse complement strand
GGTCCTAGATTCATGTGAAATATTTTTCCAAAGAGTAGAATCTGTACCTAGGGAAACGTCAATCATTACATTGAAAGAAATAGAAGAAGGATAATCTTTTTCTGAAGGTTCAATAACCCATTTTAATTCCTTAGTACCTACAGGTAAACTATCAATTTTAAAGTTTTGACTGGATCGATTTTTTTGACCAGATAAAGGACTAGATTCGGAAGAAATTTGCGAAATTAATATTTCTTTTTCATTCGAATATATACCATTTAATTTAATGATACTCTCAATTAAACCTGGTCCAGGAAAATCAGCTGCAATGATACCAGTATGTTTAATTCCACCTTTTTGTAAGAACTCAGTTCCAAGTGTATTCATTCCACCATAAAATACTTGACCATTTATATCACGAGGGAAATCTTCCCACGCATTAGTTGTAGCTTTTTGAATCATCTTGGGGTTACTATCAGTATTTCTGCTCTCTTTACCACTTGCAACAAACCAAGGATAAACATTATTTAATAATGCAGCAGCACCACCTGTGCCACTAAAATGGTTAAGATAGATTTTATCATTGTTAAAATTATTATTTGCATTTTGAAGGTGGGTTTTCACCGCATTCCATTTTTCATATATTCCGTCTGGTCCATTTTCAATTTCAAATGTATCTTGTATATTTAAGCTATCGTAATTAATACCATATTGCTGAGAGGCTGTAAAGTTTTGTAAGATTACAATTTTCCCTCGGATGTCTCCTAGAGTAGGATTATTTCTTTTTGAAGTTGGTACAGAACTCGGATCCCAAAAATAGGAAGAATTAAGGTCTTTGTATTTATTAAGTATTTCCTCGAATGATAGTGAGCCACTTTCAGGAGTAGTTTCTTCTTTTAAGCGCATTAAAATTGTTTCTGTAGGATGATCTTTTAAAAATTGAATTGCCTCTTTTAATACATCTTCAAACATTGCTTTTTGATTTACAATCCCATGGTACATTGCAAAAGAATCTTTTACACGTTTAACACGCATATCTACATATCGAATTCCGGAATTTAATTGTTGTGGTAGACTCATAGTTTGATTTCTTGTCAAATTTTCATCAAGAAAACTTGCTCCATGTAAAGCCATTGTACCGTGAGTCCCTGGAATAGATAATTCACTTAATTTTATTGAATCTGCTACTTTCGACATCCAAGCTGGATTTTGATAGCCTATATTGGATTCATAGGAATAACCGGGATGACTATCAGCAAAAATAGTAGATGGTGTACTTAAACTTACTAGTGTAAAACAAGTGAGGATGCTAATTTTAAAGAAATTTTTCATTTTGTTCATTTTATCTCTCCTGACCTTTAAACAATAGTTAAAATAAGATGGTTTTTTACTATATTTATTGTTTTCATTCTTTAAATAATGAATTGTTGTATTTGAAAAAAATTAAAAAATAGGAGGTGTAAGTTATTTGAGACTTTAATAATTTGTTGTAATGAATTGTACTTAATAGCCAAACGGATTCTTAAAGAATCGAAGTATGGACTCGAAAAAACAACCTTTTATCGTATTGTATACAAACAAAACAGAAGCCTTAAAAAAGACTTCTATTTTGTGACATATAATGAATGATAAGCTGGTTAACAAATCAAGATAATGTGACTGAGTGGTAAAAATCTATTAATAGCTGTTTCAGAATTTCTTATAACAAGGCTACTTAGGAAAAGTGGATCTCTACAATGCTAATAAAAATTTAAAAATTCTATTCATTAAAACTTAAACTAACTACAGTTGCGATAGATTGGGCTGCATGTTCCCAGCTGCCATCTATAACTTTCCCAATCTGCTGACCAAGTGCATTTAAATCATTTGGATTAACTGGAATCCCATTATACGCAGCAAGAATTGATAAAAGTGGAGCAGCAAATGGTGTCCAACCACCTCTATCAATATTAAATACAGGCTTATCTATTACCTTTCCATCTTGCACTGTAAACTCATAATAAAATTGATCATCTGGACGAAAACTTAAATGATGAGAAATTTGTCCCTTAACATATGTTTTACCGCCACCTAAATTTACTACTTCAATTGGTTTTACATTAAATTCATGCTCAAATACTTTAATTTTTTTAACTTCTGGACCATTTAAGGCAGCGTTAACCGCTGTTTCCAAATTATTTTGTGCGAATGGTTGAATACTCATTTGTGCCTCTTTTTGTTGGATAGGAGCCTCTTTTTCTGCAGCAAACACCGATGTAGTCGGTAGTGCACCTGTAGCTAATGTAGCTGCAAGTGCTGTCGTCATCATGATTTTTCTTTTCATCTTCATAGTTTTCTTCCTCCCTTAAAGTTATGATATATAATTTTTTAAAGACTGACATGGGGCAATATTTTATTTCATAATGCACGCAAAAACTAGGTTAAGAATTATGTCAGAAAATCAAAATTAATTATATATTCATTTACAATGATATCTATCTACACATGTTTTTTCAATTTTCTAACAAATAGTACAGTAATACCTTTTCATAAGGCAATTTAGTGTTTCAATTCTCTCTATGTACGTTTTAAACAAATTAAAATCGGAGTGGTAATAATATATTTGCAAGCAAATGTCGTATATAATTCAAGAAAAGTACACAATTTTTTATAAAAAACTATAGGAATTATCGTTATATCGTTATCAAACTAAGTAAGATAAATAATAATATGATGAAAAGCTTCCAGTGATTCGCTATAAATTCACTAAAAAATGAGCATGACATCATACACTCATGCACGACAACTAGGATATCAAAGCTCCACTTTATAGCGAATGAGCTAATACGAATGAGATTGAAAAATTTTATTAGTGGCGTATAAAACTATAACAAATACTACAAATCAATTAAAAAATTTCAGTTATTCTGAATGCGAAGGGCACGTAATATTTATTGTGAATTGCAGTACTGATCAAGATTTTAGGAGGAAATATGAACAAGAAGACTAAAAGAATCATATTAATTATTGGTATATTAGTAGGCATTAGTATCTTTTTATATTTACAAAACAATTTAATAAGTATAACTGAGGTTAAAATAACCTCTAGTAAAATTCCCTCTTCTTTTAAAGGATATAAAATACTACAAATTTCAGATTTACATAATAAAAAATTTGGTGATAATCAGGACGTATTAATCAAAAAAGTGAAAAATTCGAATCCTGACATCATTGTTATTACTGGTGATTTAATAGATAGTAAATCGTACGATGCAGAAATTAGTATGCAAGTAATACGAGAACTTGTAAAAGAGTATCCTATATATTTTGTGACAGGAAATCATGAAAAGTGGTCGGGAAAATATAACAGTTTAGAAAAAAAATTAAAGAAACAGCATGTCACTGTTTTAAGAAATGAACATGTAATAATACAAAAGGGAGGACACGAAATAAACTTGTTAGGAATTGATGATCCGGAATTTAATACTGGAGATATTGATGAAGGAAGTATTGTAAAAGATGCAATTGTAAAAGCAAAAATTGAAACGCAGCCAGATAGGTATAATGTATTATTATCCCATAGGCCTGAATTTCTAGAAGAGTATGCTGAGGAGAAAGTAGATTTAGTTTTATCGGGTCATGCACATGGGGGACAAGTTCGGTTACCTTTTATCGGGGGATTAGTTGCTCCTAATCAAGGAATACTGCCCAAATATACAGCGGGTTTATATGAACAACAAAATACGTCTATGATAGTTAGTAGAGGATTAGGCAATAGTATCATTCCGCAAAGAGTTTTTAATAGACCTGAGATTGTAGTCGTGCAGTTAAATTAATCTGTACGGCTTTTTTGTTCAGGAGAATAATTTAAAGCTAATTTTTCTTCAGTACAAGTTTCCATTACAATTTTGTTAAAATTTTTCAACGTTACATAAAGTAACAAAATTTGACCTATTGAGTTTGTTATAGTGTAAATAATCAAAAAACTTAAAAATTAGTCGAGTTAAAATAGTTATTATTAAGCAATATTAAAAATATAAAGGGGTGTACAAATGCATAAAGAATTTGAAATTGAAGAATATACGGCGATTGAGGAGCAAATTCATTATTATAGTACGTCTTTATTAGTAAGTCATCCTGAGCAAATTGTAAAGTATTTAGAAAAACGGTTGGAAAAGTATGCAGAAACGTTACAATATGCACATTTATATCCGGAAACGGTTATATTACCAATACAGCAAATAGTTATCGAATATTCATTAGATGTTGCTAGAATTAGAAGGTATTTAAATTTAAAAACATAACAAAAATCGAATAATTTACAATGAAACAGAGTCGACTTTAAGAAAAAATATTCTAATGTCGACTCTGTTTCATTGTTTAATATTGTTGATGGAAAATAAATACTAATCAATGAAGTTTGACATATAATTACGCAAGAGTAAAATAAAAGTGAGTACTCACTCATTTTAAAGAAAAGGGGGATTTTTAGTGCAACAATCTTCAATTATTTTACGAGATGTATCAAAAAAATTTGGAAAAAAAGAAGTTTTGCATAACCTGTCGTTGCAAATAGAAAAAGCAGAAATTTTTGGATTGGTTGGACCTTCCGGGTCAGGGAAAACAACACTCATTAAAATGATTGCAGGTATTAATGAGTCAACTACAGGGGATGTAATTGTTTTTAATACAAACATGCCTAATCTAAATGAAATGAAAAGAATTGGTTATATGGCTCAGGCTGATGCATTATACGAAGAACTATCGGCATATGAAAATGCAGATTTTATTGCAACGATGTATGGGTTAAAAGGTAAGCGTAAGAGAGAGAGAATTGAAGAAGTTTTTGAACTTGTACAATTATCAGAGCATATGAAAAAGCAAGTACAGCACTTTTCAGGTGGAATGAAAAAGCGTTTATCATTAGCGATAGCACTCCTTCATGAGCCAGAAATATTAATTTTAGATGAGCCAACAGTTGGGATAGATCCTCTTCTTCGAAAATCGATTTGGGAGAAGTTTTATGATCTTAAAAAGAAAGGCACTACTATTATTGTAACAACGCACATTATGGATGAAGCTGAGTTTTGCGAACGTCTAGGGCTAATTAGAGAAGGGAATTTAGTTGCGATTGGCACACCGGAGGAATTGAAAAAACAAACGTCATCCGGACGAATTGAAGATGTCTTTATGTTAGAAGGAGTGATTGAATCATGAGAGTTAATGGTGTAGTTATCCGTATCATTCGTCAATTTTTTCGAGATAAGCGTTCGTTAGCAATGATGTTTGGGGCACCAATGTTATTACTTTGGTTATTGTCGCTAGTATTTACACAAAAAGAATATATACCGAACATTGCTGTAGTCGATGTGCCTGCTCCTATAGTAAAAGCAATGAAAAATCAAGAAGCATCAATTTATGAATATAGTAAAGACAAAGCAATTTCGGAGTTAGAAAAGCAAAAGGTAGATGCAGTAATTCATTTAGAAAATGGAAAAATGATTCTTCTATTAGAAGGCAGTGATTCATCAAAAAACCGCGCGGTACTTCAAGTATTGCAAAAGAGTACAGAGAAGAATAATGTATCAATGATGAAGCCTGAAGTGGATTATTTACATGGCTCTAAAGACATTACGATGTTTGATGGGCTTGGTCCCGTATTAATTGGTTTCTTTACATTTTTCTTTGTATTTATATTGTCCGGAGTATCTTTTGTAAGAGAACGTTTAAGTGGTACATTAGAGAGATTATTGTCCACACCAGTGAGAAGATGGGAAATAGTTGTAGGATATATTATTGGGTTTGGAATCTTTGCATTTATACAATCTATTATAATTGTAAGTTTTTCAGTTTATATTTTAGATTTATATGTAGCTGGCTCAATATGGCTAACGCTACTTATAACATGTATGCTTTCTTTAACTGCACTAACATTAGGCACATTTTTATCGGCATACGCAAATAATGAATTTCAAATGATTCAATTTATACCGCTTGTTATCGTGCCACAAGTATTCTTTTCTGGGTTGTTTCCAATGGAATCCATGAATACATGGTTACAAATGTTAGGTAAATTATTTCCACTCACATATGGTGCTGACGCTATGAGACAAGTAATGATTCGGAATCAAGGGTTTACAGAGATTGCATTAGATCTTACTGTATTACTACTTTTTTCACTATTATTTGCAGTAGGAAATGTATTTGCATTAAAGAAACATCGCAAAATATAATGATGATAAAAAGGAGCACAATAAATGAAGAAGGATTGGCTGGAAGAATTAGTTGCCGCAACGAATACTGATAAACGTAATGAACGTCAAATGCGTATATTAGAGGCAGCAGTTGATATGTTTGGAGAAAAAGGGTACGCCTCAACTTCAACGAGTGAAATTGCAAAGCGAGCTGGTGTAGCGGAAGGAACAATCTTCCGCTACTATAAAACGAAAAAAGATTTATTGTTTGCAGTCGTGATGCCGACCTTAACAAAGTTTGCTGCACCATTTTTCGTACAAGCCTTTGCAAAAGAAATATTTAAAACAGAGTATGAATCGTATGAAGTGCTTTTAAGAGTAATAATTCAAAATAGATTTGAATTTGCTAAAAAGCACTTTCCAATGATAAAAATATTAATTCAAGAAGTACCATTTCAGCCGGAACTAAAAAGTGAAATACAACAATTAATAGAAACAGAACTGCTTGTACATTTTAAAAAGCTGATTGCAAAGTTTCAAGAAGAAGGGGAAATTATTGAACTTCCGCCATCTTCCGTATTACGTCTTACTTTATCAGCTGTATTAGGGTTGCTCTTAACGAGGTTTTTATTATTGCCGGAAGAGAAATGGGACGATGAAGTGGAAATTGAAAATACGATTCAATTTATATTGTATGGACTAACGCCACGGAGGTAATGTGATGCGACAATTTGCTAAACCGATAATTGTTGTAAGTAAATGTTTAGAATTTGATGCCTGTCGTTATAATGGAGAGATGGTTCCAGATTTAACAATTCGAAACTTGCAGCCATTTGTTACATTTATACCTGTATGTCCTGAAGTAGAAATTGGTTTAGGGACTCCTCGTGAAACGATACGTATTGTAGAAAAAAATGGTGCGAATAGGCTTGTACAGCCGTCAATACGAGAAGATGTAACTGAAAAAATGAATGAATTTTCAAATGCATTTTTACAAACATTACCTGAAGTTGACGGTTTTATTTTGAAGAATCGTTCGCCAAGTTGTGGAACTCGTGATGTGAAAATCTATTCTGGTTTTGAAAAAGGGCCAGTAAAAGGAAAAGGAACTGGATTATTTGGCGGAGCAGTAATAAAAAAATTTCGCATCTTCCAATTGAAGAAGAAGGTAGATTGTCGAATTTTATTATTAGAGAGCATTTCTTTACAAGATTGTTTACAATCGCGCATTACAAAATGATTAAACATACTAAAACATGAAAGAACTCGTAGCGTTTCAATCAGATTATAAGTATTTATTTATGGCATATAATAAGGTGAAACAAAAAGAATTAGGGCGTATTATTGCAAATCAAAAAAATGAAACGATTGAAGTTGTATTTGATAACTATGAGAAGACTTTATATGAATTATTCATGCACGCGCCCCGCTATACATCGAATGTAAATGTATGTGAGCATATTTTCGGATATTTTAAAACAAAGCTAAAAAAACAAGAAAAAGATCATTTTCTAGAACTGATACAAAAGTATGCAGAAAAGAAAATACCACTTAGTAGTTTGCTTACAATTTTAAAATCATGGGTCATTCGATTTGATGAAAAGTATTTATTAAGACAAACATATTTTGAGCCATACCCTGAAGGGTTAGTAGAAATTTCTGATTCGGGAAAAGTTAGAGATTATTAAACAATAAATTACATAATTCGACACGAAAACTCCTATGTTGTTGTAGAACAATGTAGGAATTTTTTTGTGCATTAGTACAGAATCTGTTTTAAAATTAAGTTATGACAGAATTGTAGCAATTGTCTAACTAATATTCTTGTCTTTTAAGAAGTAATGTTTGTAGTAGAAACTCGTACGCTGTCGAAACTCAATATTCGATAAGGGGTGTGTAGCGGAATGGAATTTACTCTAACTCGCGAAAAACAAATGATTAAAGAAATGGTACGTGACTTTGCTGAAAAGGAAATCGCACCGAAAGCTGTGTATTATGACAAAACTGCAGAGTTTCCATATGAAACATTTCAAAAAATGGGCGAACTAGGATTATTAGGCATCCCATTCCCAGAAGAGTATGGAGGTTCAGGTGGCGATACAGTATCGTACGCGTTAGCAGTTGAAGAAATTGGTCGTGCTTGTGGTGGTACAGGATTAAGCTACGCTGCAACAATTTCATTAGGTGCTTCTCCAATTTATTATTTCGGTACAGAAGAACAAAAACAAAAATATTTAGTTCCAATGGCATCAGGTAAAACGTTAGGTGCTTTCGGATTAACAGAGCCAAACGCTGGATCAGATGCAGGAGGCACACAAACGAAAGCGGTATTAGATGGCGATGAGTATGTAATTAGTGGTGAAAAGTGCTGGATTACAAACGCAGAGTATGCAAATACAATTATTGTAACCGCTATCAATGGTGTTGAAGACAATGGTAGAAAACGTATTTCTGCATTTATCGTACCGACTACTAGTGAAGGGTTAACGATTTCAAGCCCTTACGATAAGATGGGTGTTCGTGCTTCTAATACTTGTGAAATCGTACTTGATGGTGTGCGTGTACCGAAAGAAAATATTCTTGGTGATGTAAATAAAGGATTTAAACAATTCTTATATACACTTGATGGAGGACGTATTTCAATCGCAGCATTAGCAGTAGGTATTGCACAATCTGCATTTGAACGTGCATTGCAATATGCGAAAGAACGTCAACAATTTGGAAAAGCAATTTCTAATTTCCAAGCGATTCAATTTAAATTAGCGGATATGGCGACTGAAGTAGAGTTAGCGCGTAATTTAGTACATAAGGCAGCTTGGCTAAAAGATAACGATAAACCTTTCGGTAAAGAAGCGGCTATGGCAAAATTGTTTGCATCTGAAGCTGCAAGTCGTATAGCAAATCATGCAGTACAAATTCATGGTGGATATGGCTATATGCGTGAATATGAAGTTGAACGACATATTCGTGATGCAAAACTTTTAGAAATTGGTGAAGGAACTTCTGAAATTCAACGTCTCGTAATTGCAAGACATTTAGGATGTAGATAAAAAGGAGGAATCACTATGTTTCAAAAAATATTAATTGCTAATCGCGGGGAAATCGCAGTTCGAATTATGAAAACTTGTCAAAAACTTGGAATTCGTACCGTTGCTATTTATTCTGAGGCTGATGAAAATGCCCTTCATGTAAAAATGGCAAATGAAGCTTACTTAGTAGGGGGCCCACGTGTCCAAGAAAGCTATTTAAACCTTGAAAAAATTATTGAGATAGCTAAGAAGACAAATGCTGAAGCAATCCATCCTGGCTACGGATTATTATCAGAGAATCCATCTTTTCCGATTCGCTGTAAAGAAGAAGGAATCGTATTTATCGGTCCTTCAGAAGAAATCATTACGAAGATGGGAAGTAAAATTGAGTCACGTATAGCAATGCAAGCAGCAGATGTACCAGTAGTTCCAGGTATTACTACAAATATTGAGACTGCTGAAGAAGCAATTGAAATTGCAAAACAAATTGGTTATCCATTAATGCTTAAGGCATCCGCAGGCGGCGGAGGCATTGGAATGCAGTTGATGGAAACTGAGCAAACGCTCACCAAAGCATTTGAAAGTAACAAAACAAGAGCACAAAATTTCTTCGGTAATGGAGAAATGTACCTAGAGCGCTATATTGCAGATGCACATCATATTGAAATTCAACTTTTAGCAGATACACATGGTAACACAGTGTATTTATGGGAACGCGAATGTTCAGTACAGCGTCGAAATCAAAAAGTAATTGAAGAAGCACCTTCACCATTTTTAGATGAAGGTACACGAAAAGCTATGGGAGAAGTTGCTGTACAAGCTGCTAAAGCACTTGGTTATACAAATGCAGGTACAGTTGAATTTCTTGTAGATGATCAGAAAAACTTCTATTTCTTAGAAATGAATACGAGATTACAAGTAGAACATCCAGTTACGGAAGAAATTACTGGATTAGATCTTGTTGAACAACAACTCCTTATTGCGTATGGTGAGAAACTATCATTTACACAGGATGATGTAAAACGTAGTGGTCATGCCATCGAGGCTCGTATTTATGCAGAAGATCCGAAAACATTCTTCCCATCACCTGGGAAAATTACAGATTTAACGTTACCAAAAAGTGTACGTATCGATCACTTTTTAGAAAATAATGTAACAATCACACCTTTCTATGATCCAATGATTGCAAAAGTTATTGCTCATGGTGTGACTCGTGAAGAGGCAATTTCGAAATTACATGATGCTTTAGAAGAATTAAAAGTAGAAGGTATTAAAACAAATACGCCAATGCTACTGCAAGTATTGGAAGATGATGTATTCAAAAGTGGTATTTATACAACCGGTTTTGTAACGAAACAACTTGTTAAAAAATAAGATTTAACATTACTAAGGGGGAAAAAATGATGACGAAAGTATATGCATCGATGGCAGGAAACGTTTGGAAAATTGTTGTAGGAGTAGGAGATACAGTAGAGGAAGAGCAGGATGTCGTCATTTTGGAATCTATGAAAATGGAAATTCCAATCATTTCAGAAGAAGCCGGAACTGTAATGAAAATAAACGTTCAAGAAGGCGATTTTGTAAATGAAGGAGATGTATTACTAGAAATTGAATAGGGATATATAGGGGGAAACGAATTGAAACTACCTAATTTTGCTGTCATTAAAGAAGTCGGGCCGCGTGATGGCTTACAGAATGAAAAAAAGATTGTTGGCACAAAAGATAAAGTAAAATGGATTCAACTACTTACAGAAGCGGGATTGTCGTACGTTGAAGTTTCCTCATTCGTTCACCCTAAATGGGTTCCTGCATTAGCAGATGCAAATGATGTATTTTCTGAGCTAAAAAGGGATCCAAATGTTACATATGCAGCGCTTGTTCCAAATCAAAATGGTTTGGAACGAGCTTTTTTGCAAAATGTAGATGAGGTGAATGTTTTTTTATCAGCAAGTGAATCTCATAATAAAAGTAATATTAATAAATCAATTAAAGAAGCATTAGCTGTAATTGAAGATATAACAAAACAAGCAACATTCGAAGGGAAAAAGGTAAGGGGCTATGTTTCTACTGTATTTGGATGTCCTTATGAAGGAGATATAAGTGCCACAGCAGTTGACGAAATATGTAATCAACTATTTTCATACGGCATTTATGAAATCTCACTTGGTGACACGATTGGTGTAGCGAATCCGTTACAAGTAGAGCAAGTATTAGAACATTTATTAAAGAAGTATGATACTTCGCAGTTTGCGATGCATTTTCATAATACGTATGGAATGGCACTTGCAAATGTAGTTAAGTCTTTAGAATATGGTATTACAACTTTTGATAGTTCTTGTGGCGGTCTTGGGGGGTGCCCTTATGCACCGGGAGCATCGGGTAATGTTGCAACTGATGACTTAGTGCATATGCTCCATAAGTTGGGAGTCCAAACAAATATAGACGAAGAAAAGTTATTGAGGGCTAGTCAATTTATTCAAAGTAAGTTAAATATCCAATTACCGAGTCATGTGTATAGAGCGCTTCAACATAAAACGATAAGTAGGTGAGAAGATGCTACAATTACAAAACATTTCCGTTGACTATGTTACACCGCACGTTGTAAAGATTTCGTTAAATCGTGAAAGACAAGCAAACTCATTATCTTTGGCATTATTAGAAGAATTACAAAATAAATTAACTCAAATAAACGAAGAATCAAATACGCGCGTTGTTATTTTAACAGGGGCTGGCGAAAAAGCGTTTTGTGCGGGTGCTGATTTAAAAGAGCGTGCCAACATGAATGAAGAACAAGTACGCCATGCTGTTGGTATGATTCGTTCTACTATGGAGATGGTTGAACAATTACCACAACCAGTAATTGCTGCTATAAATGGAATCGCACTTGGTGGGGGTACTGAATTAAGCTTAGCTTGTGATTTTAGAATTGCTTCTGACACTGCAAGTCTAGGTCTAACTGAAACTTCTCTTGCAATTATACCTGGAGCGGGTGGTACGCAGCGCTTACCTAGATTAATTGGAGTTGGTAGAGCGAAAGAATTAATTTATACAGGAAGACGTATTTCGGCGCAAGAAGCGAAAGAGTATGGTTTAGTAGAATTCGTAGTACCGGCTGATTTACTAGAAGAGAAAGCAATTGAAATTGCAAATCAAATTGCTAGTAATGGTCCAATTGCTGTTCGATTAGCAAAAGAAGCAATTTCAAATGGTATTCAAGTAGATTTACATACCGGATTGCAAATGGAAAAACAGGCGTATGAGGGTGTAATCCATACGGAAGATAGATTAGAAGGATTACAGGCATTTAAGGAAAAACGCAAACCTATTTATAAGGGGGAGTAAATATGTTAGACCAAAAACAACAATCTAATTCATTTGAAGAACGAGTTGAAACAATTAAGCAGGGCGGGGCACCGAAATATCATGAACAAAACAAAGCAAAAGGAAAACTATTTGTTCGAGATCGTTTAGCTCTTCTATTTGATAATGGCGAATATGTGGAAGATGCATTATTCGCAAATTGTGAACAAACAGGATTACCAGCTGACGGTGTTGTAACTGCAACTGGTAAAATTCATGGTCGTACTGCTTGCGTAATGGCAAATGATTCAACAGTTAAGGCTGGATCATGGGGGGCACGTACGGTTGAAAAGATTTTACGTATTCAAGAAACGGCTGAGAAATTACGTGTGCCGTTATTTTATTTAGTTGACTCTGCTGGGGCACGTATTACAGATCAAGTTGAAATGTTCCCTGGGCGCCGCGGTGCGGGAAGAATCTTTTATAACCAAGTAAAATTATCTGGTAAGGTTCCACAAATTTGTTTATTATTTGGACCTTCTGCAGCTGGTGGTGCGTATATTCCGGCATTTTGTGATGTTGTTATGATGGTTGAAGGAAATGCTTCTATGTATTTAGGGTCTCCTCGTATGGCTGAAATGGTTATCGGTGAGAAGGTAACTTTAGAAGAAATGGGCGGAGCACGTATGCATTGCTCAGTATCAGGATGCGGAGATGTTTTATGTAAAACAGAAGAAGATGCAATTACTCAGGCAAGACAATATATTTCTTATTTTCCAAGCAACTATTTAGAAAAGTCTCCTACGGCTACACCTCAAGAACCGAAACAGTTCGATAAAACGTTAGAAGAAATCATTCCAGAAAATCAAAATGCTCCTTTCAATATGAAAGATCTCATTAACAGAATTATTGATGAAGGTTCTTTCTTTGAAGTGAAAAAATTATTTGCTCAAGAACTAATTACTGGTTTAGCACGTATTGATGGTAAGCCAATTGGTATTATTGCAAATCAGCCGCGTATGAAGGGCGGCGTATTATTCCACGATTCAGCTGATAAAGCAGCGAAGTTTATAAATTTATGCGATGCATACCATATTCCATTATTATTCCTTGCAGATGTACCTGGATTTATGATTGGTACAAAAGTAGAACGTGCTGGTATTATTCGTCACGGCGCAAAAATGATCTCTGCAATGAGTGAAGCAACTGTACCGAAAATTTCTATCGTCGTTCGAAAAGCATATGGAGCTGGCTTATATGCAATGGCAGGTCCAGCATTTGAACCAGATTGCTGCTTAGCATTACCGACAGCTTCTATTGCAGTAATGGGTCCAGAAGCAGCGGTTAATGCTGTATATGCAAATAAGATTGCAGCTTTACCAGAAGAAGAGCGCGCAAGCTTTATTGCTGAAAAGCGAGAAGAGTATAAGAAAGATATTGATATTTACCGTTTAGCATCAGAGATGGTGATTGATGGTATTGTTCATCCAAATAATTTACGTGAAGAGCTAAAAGGACGATTCGAAATGTATATGAGCAAATATCAAGTATTCACGGATCGTAAACATCCTGTATATCCAGTTTAAAAGCCCTATTTAGGGCTTTCTGGCTTAAAAAGTCAAGGAGGGGAAAGCATTGAAACAAGCAGTTTGGTTTCCAACAGAAGAGTATAAAGAAAAAACGCGATTATTTAGTTGGATGAAATCATTAGGTTATGAAGATTACGAAGCTTTTTATAATAAGTCAATTGAAGAAACAGCTTGGTTTTGGGGAGAAGCTGAGAAAACAGTTGGCTATCAGTGGATGGAACCATATACAGAAGTGTTAGATTTAGAAAATGGTACACCGTTTGCACAGTGGTACACTGGGGGCACTTGTAACGTTGTAGAATCTGCTTTATCCCGCTGGCTTGCAGACGATAAAATGAAAATACAAGCAGCACTCATGTATGAAGGAGAAAATGGAACTTCGAAATCATTTACATATGAAGAGCTTGACAGCTGGGTAAGCCGTGTTGCCAACGGTTTGAAACATGCTGGTATTGAAAAAGGTGATCGTGTAACAATTTACATGCCAATGATTCCTGAAACAGTTGTTGCTATGTTAGCAGTAATGAAAATTGGAGCGATTATTTCACCAATATTCTCAGGTTTTGCTGCTGATGCAGTAATGACGCGTGTACAAGCAGCGGGTTCAAAAATGATTATTACCGCAGATGGCTTTTCACGCCGCGGGAAAATTGTTTCTTTAAAAGATGAAGTAGATAAAGCTTGTGAACATTGTCCAACTGTTGAAAAAGTTGTAATTGTTCGTCATGCAGGAAATGATTTTACACCGCATAATTACGATTTTTCATGGAGTACGTTAGAAAAAGAAAAACCATTCATACATGCTGAAGAAATGCATAGTGATGATCCTTTAATGCTCATTTATACATCAGGAACGACTGGTAAGCCGAAAGGAACAGTACACACACATGCTGGTTTCCCGCTAAAATCTGCATTTGATGCAGGATTTGGAATGAATATAAAACAAAGCGACCGCGTATTATGGGTAACTGATATGGGCTGGATGATGGGACCATTTTTATTATTCGGCTCTTTAATTAATGGAGCAACGATGGTTATGTACGAAGGTGTCCCAGACTTTCCAGAAGCAGACCGCTTATGGGAGACAGTTGATAAATATGAAATTACTCATCTCGGTATTTCGCCAACGTTAATCCGTGCATTAATGGCAAAAGGTGATGAGTATGTGAATAAACATTCTTTAAAAAGTTTAGAAGTATTCGCGTCAACAGGAGAACCTTGGAATCCAGATCCGTGGATGTGGCTGTTTGAAACAGTTGGAAAAGGAAAGGTCCCAATTTGTAACTATTCAGGTGGAACTGAAATTTCTGGTGGGATTTTCGGTAATGTTCTTATTAAGCCAATAGCACCGATTAGTTTTAATGCATCTTTACCAGGAATGGCAGCGGTTGTACTTGATGATCAAGGTAAACCGATTCGTGATGAAGTTGGAGAATTATGCTTGGAAAAACCTTGGGTAGGTATGACGAAAAGTTTTTGGGAAGATGATGAGCGTTATGTAAACACATATTGGTCACGCTTTGAAAATAAATGGGTCCATGGGGATTGGGTTATTTATGACGGTGAGCAATATATCATTACAGGACGTTCAGATGATACGTTAAACATTGCTGGAAAACGTATTGGGCCTGCTGAATATGAATCTATTCTTGTGAAACATAATGATGTAATAGAAGCAGCGGCAATTGGTATACCGGATGATATAAAAGGTGAAGTTTGTCATTGTTTTGTTGTATTACGAGACGGTATAACATTCTCTGGAGAGTTAAAGAAAGAATTAATGAGTTTAGTAAACTCTCATATTGGTAAAGCTTTATGTCCAAAAGACATACATGTTGTAGAAGATTTACCAAAAACAAGAAATTCTAAAGTGATGCGACGTGTCATTAAAGCAGCTTACTTAGGAAAAGAATTAGGAGATTTATCATCACTTGTAAATCCTGAAGTAGTAACCTTTATTCAAGGACTGCAGTCTAGCAAACTATAAAATTACGAATGAGCTCTATGTAAATAGAGCTCATTTTTAATGTTTACAAAAAGATAAGAGGGAAAAAGTAAATTTGAAGTTAAAAAATCTACTATTAGTGTTAAGTATGTATGTTTTTAGTTTTTATCAAAATAGGATACTGTGGCTGTCTATTTATTGGAGTGATTGAATTTTGTTAAGGGTAAAAATTTAGTGAAGTGACAAGTAATGAATAAAAGGAGAAATCCCTGGGGGACAGGGATTCACTAAGGGAGATATTATTGTCGTGCAATGTCGAAATTTGGCGTATTCGACAAATTAATATTATCACGAATTTTCAGGAGATTGTGATAGTGGATGTGTCAAAAATGTGTACGGTTTTCATATAAAAGTGTTATTTAAATAGGAAAAGGGAAAAGGATTAAGTTCACTCATTCTTAAGATTTTTCCCTTTTAAATTTACTGTTTGTTCGTTGTTCTATATACATCTGAAATTGGTGAATCTTCGCCATGTAAAGCTTGGGTACTGTCCTTTTTGTTTGAATCATGTGCCTCCTGAGATGTTTCTTGCATTTGCTCTTGGGCCTTACTAGGAGTATTCAGCGCATCTAATGACACATGATCAAGTTGTTGACTTAATAAATCTTTTTTACCCATGTTATGTAGCTCCTTTTTGAACTTAGATATAAAAACGAAGTGTTTTTAAATAGTTACGTGGGTATTATGTATCTTTGAATGGAATTATATACACAAACTACATTGAGAAATTAACTAATTATAAAAAT
>NZ_JBHWYR010000083.1:0-17321 GCF_042728695.1 Bacillus sp. NPDC060175 | reverse complement strand
AAATAAGACGCTTCTTTTAGAAGCGTCTTATTTCTTATCAAAATCAATAATCTCTCTAATATCATCAAGCTCAAAAGCTTCTGCAATTTTTTCTATATGCCTAAAATTAATATTTTGTCTCTTCTGATTAGCCAACTCACTTAAAGCTGCATGACGAATATCCGTTAATCTTGATAATTCTCTCAAGGATATTCCTTTTTCTTTAGTTAGTTCATTTATTTTTACTATAACTTTTTTAGCCATCTTTATCCCTACCCAACTTTTATCAGTTGACCTTATGGAGAAAGATACCATATAATTTTTTATATAGTGGTACGCATTAGCGTACCGGATTTAATGAGAATAATCGCTTTTTGTGAAGAAAAGATAGGGTGTAATTAATAAAATATGAAATCTGTCGAATTTATGCTTGTTAAAGAAGGATAAATAATAGATATGAAGAAATTATTGTAAAATTATGGAATTTTATAAAGGTAACAGGAGGGAAAAAGATGCGAAAATTGTCATCTATAGAGGTGAAAAAGAATAATACAATATGGAAACGCAGGAGTATTTGGGTAGTTACTATAATAGTTATTATAATTGTTGCTTCAAAATTAGGTGCTTTTAGTGATACACCTAAAGGTATGGAAGAAGAATTTTATAATAATGCTCTCAAGGCTTTCGATGAGATTAATTATGTTGTTGAAGAAAATAAACCTGTTAAAAATAATGATGGAATCAAGTGGATGGATAAGCAATTAAACGATATGGATAAAGTTCCTTCAAATTTTAGTGAAGAGGAAAAAGAGCTACTTAGAGGATTACAACTCTTATTTAATGCTGCAAATGGATTAATGTTACACAATGAACGTATAGAGGTTCTAGACGATAAGTCATTGAAGTCATTAGAACAAAATTATTGGTCTATACGTTCGGTAATAGCGGAACGTCTTAACATAGAGGATAAATTAAAAAGTAATTCGTTAAATTTATTTAATTCCTCCGATGCTAAAAAAGAAGAGAATAAATCGCAGAATGAAGTGAAAGAAAAAACTAAGAAGGAAGATAAGTCATTAAGCACTTCAAGTTCCTATGCTAATATTAATGATGTAGATGATTACGGAGTTACTAAATTAGCACGTGCTTCAGGTGAGGGAAATATTGAGTTAGTTAAAGAACTATTAAAGCAAGGTGCTGATCCTAATTTGTACGAAGGTCATGGAGAACCACCTTTAATTTGGGCAGTCCGATCAAGCCAAGATAACGTAGTAAAAGTATTATTGGAAGCTGGAGCTAATCCAAATGTAAAATTAGCGGGAGGTATTACTCCTTTAATGATTGCAAAAGAACAAGGAGCAAATGTTACTATTAAATATTTATTAGAGCATGGAGCAGAAGAGTAATCATGGAAATTAAATAATGTATTAAATTTAACCACTTGTTGATTCGAGTGGTTTTAATTTTTTATAAATTCTATCCTTATTTTAATAAGTATATATAGTTCTCTCGATAACTTGTTGTAAGTGGTGGTAGTAAAAATGAATTAACTATTAATTATATTAGGACGAAGTCCCTCTGCGTAGCAGAGAAGAGCTAACTTTGAAAGTAGTTAAAGTGGATTTTAAGGTAATGAAATTCAGTAAAGTAAGGTGTATATAGAAGTTTATTTATAACTAGGGAATCTTTGGGAAATGTACTTAATAAGGTTGTATTAGCTAAAAGATTAAAAGTCGTAAGTCACCTATTATTTAGGTGGCTTGTTCACATTTTGTTCACAATTATAATATTTTTTTAAAAAATTTATTAACCCTTCGGATATTTTTTTATTTTCCTCCTTTGTTTAAGTGAAAGTTAAAAAGGAGGAATAGAATGGAGAGTTATAACTGTAAATTAATTGATTTGGGCGATTATGTAAAAGTAATTAAATATGAAAAATCAATATCTACTGCTCAAGTTAAGGCTACAAGTAGAAGTATTAGTGAGAAGCAATATTTAGATGTACAAGAGAAAAGTTTATCTAAAGTAAGAAAACTGAAAAATAGCGAAATAGATAAATTTATCCATATTATTATCTTGAACTTTAAGGTTAATGACATATTTATTACTTTAACCTATAAAAAGGAAGACGTTACCATAAATGAAGCGAGTAAGGATTTTGATAATTGGATTAAACGAATGCGTTGGCGATATGGTGATTTTAAATATATAGCTATACGTTCTTTTCAAAAACGTGGAACTATTCATTATCATCTTTTGGTCGATATACCAAGATTACCTAAAGAGGATTTAAAAAATAAAACTTTCGAGAAAATATGGGGACGTGGGGAGGTTTATATTAAACGAATTTATAAACTGGGAGTTGTATATTCTCATTCACCTTTACTAAAGTATTTGGTTGGTAATTTAAAGGAGTTTAAAGCCGATGAAAGAGCGTTTGGAAAAAGGTTATATATAAAGAGTAAAAATCTTATTGAGCCTACTGTAATTAAGGGTGACTACAATAAAATTATGGAGCATCTAAAGAAAGATAAATCTAATTTGGAGCAGATTGATAAACGTAAATGTAGTGTTGAATTTATTGGAAGTATAGAAACCGAAATATATATAAAAGAATAGAAATTAAAAGCAAGTTTGGTTTTAGAGTGTATTTATATTTAAAACATAAGTATTTTAAAATCATCTATGATGCCCCTAATAACGATACATTTAAGGTAATATTTAGGATTTTGAAGAAGTTTAAAAGGGTATTTTATAAAGTTAGTGGATAAAATATCAATTTTTGTTGGAATTGCAATTAAGAAGTAATACAATTTTATTGTAAAATATTAACAATTATTATTTTTTAAGATGAATGTTACGTTAATTAGAATTTTCGTTACGCTAGGAGGAAAAATGATGAATGTAATAGGGTATATAAGGGTTTCTACGCTTGGACAAGTAAAAGATGGTTATAGTCTTTCTTACCAGAGAGACGAAATTAAATCATACTGCGAAAAACAAGGATGGAATTTACTAGAGATTTTTATTGACGCTGGTATAAGCGGGGCAAAAGTAGATGAGGAAGCTTTAGAAGTAGAAAGAGAAGGCTTTCAAGACATGCTGACCGAGATTTCTACTTCGAGGGTAGATTTTGTAATAGTTCTAAATACGAACCGTTTATGGCGTTCTGATATCGTTAAGGTCTTAGTTCATCGGGAGCTTAAAAGGTATGATGTAGATGTTAAAAGTATAGAACAGTCAAATTATAGCATTTATAAGAAAGATCCAAATGATTTCTTGGTAAATGGATTAATGGAATTATTGGACGAGTATCAGCGGATGGAGATTACGATGAAACTAGGACGTGGTCGTAATATGAAAGCAAGGCAAGGGAAATACGCAGGAGGAAGAGCTGCTTTCGGTTATAGAGCGAAAAAGGGGCAAAAATTTCTTGAGGTAAATCAAGAGGAATCGTTAGTCATTAAACGATTATTTGAGCTAAAAAGAAATTTTCCTGGATGGTCTTTATCTGAATTAGCTTCTCAACTAAATGCTGAGGGATATTCTACTCAACAACGTAAAAAGTTTACTAAGGTCCAAGTTAAACGAATATTAGACCGTAAAGATTTCTACGAGGGTGCTTATAGCTATGGTGAAATAAAGACTAAGGGTGTACACGAACCGATTCTGTAAAAATTCAACATAAAGAGGAGAGAGAGAAATGGGAGCAAAAGAAAATAATGAGGTTATAAACCTTTTAGTACCCACCGTTGAGGAGACGAAAAGAAATGAATTAATTAGTTTGCTAGCTTACTTAATAAAGACACAAGCGAATAAAAAGGTGGGATAATTGAATGAACCAATCACTTTTTAAAATTGCTATATATACGAGAGTTTCAACTGAAGAACAGGCTAAAGAAGGATTTTCCTTAGGAGCCCAAGAGGACATCTTGAAAAAATATGCTGAAAGTAATAATTTTGAAGTATATGGTATATATTCCGATGATGGATATTCGGGAAAAAACTATGAACGCCCTGAAATACAACGATTATTTAAGCACCTATATGAGGGGAAGTTTCAAGCGATTCTAGTGAAATCCGTTGATAGGATTTCACGAAGGCTTAGTGATATTTCTAAATTACTAGATGATGTATTATTACCAAATAATTGCCGTTTGTTAGTAAGTGATAATAATTTAGATAGCTCTACTTTAAATGGAAGTATGTTTATAAACTTCTTAGGTACTTTCGCTCAATATGAACGTGGAATGATTATTGAACGAGTAAAAACTGGTATGGAAAAAAGGGCAGAACAAGGCTATTGGAATGGTGGTATCGTTTTAGGCTATGACAACGTAAATAAGAGATTAGTTATTAATAAAGAGGAAGCGTCGATAGTTAGAAGGATATTTAAGTTGAGAGCGGTTGGAAAAGGATATAAAGCCATTGCCCACCTATTAAACGAAGCGGGGTATAGATCAAAGAAAGGAAAACTCTTTAGCATCTGTACCGTAAAGACGATATTAGAGAATGAAATCTATATAGGGAAAGTTAAATGGGGTAAGAGAAGGGACTGGAATACTAAAAGGCGAAAAGGAGTAACGAAAGACTATGTATTAGTCGAAGGGAAACATGATGCTATAATTTCCTTAGAGCTTTGGGTGAAAGTGCAAGTTGTTAATAATACAAATAGGGAAAGTGTATCAAAGAATCGAAATTTTAATGGCGACTTTATTCTATCGGGGATTTTACGTTGCCCCGCTTGTGGGGCAGGAACTGTAATGAGTAAATCGAGGAAAAGAGATGGTAGCGGTTATTACTTATACTATATGTGCCAAGCATTCGCCAGTAAAGGTGTAAAAGCGTGTAAATCCAATCTAATTGGTAAAGAGAACATTGAAAAAAAGGTGCTTCAAAAAATTAGGGAGCTATTAAGTGACATGACTATTGTAGACGAGGTACTTAATAAAATTAAGAAGCAAAATATTCTCCAAGAAAACTCTGTTAAAGATACCTTGTTATTAAATAAAAAAGGCCTTCATAAGAAAAAATCCTATTTAGATAAGTTAAATAATGATTATTTTTCGGGAAAAATTAGGGCGGAAGTTTATAATATGCAAGCCGAAGCACTTCTAAAGGATGTAGCTGATTTAGAGGAAAAAGGGAGAGAAATAGAAAGGGAATACGAAGATTTAAAATCTGAAACGATAATTACTAAGGAAACGGTTAATGAAGCATTGAAAAACTTTAATAATTTATTTGATAATGCGACCTACGAACAAAGGAAAATGCTTATAAGGACAATAATAAAAAAGATAGAAGTTGAACCGAACCGAAAAGATTTAAGGTGTATAAGCTTTTGGTTTGATTATGATGATGCTTTACTACTTAGTAAGACAGGGGGAACCGTACCACAAATAAAAAGGAAAACCTAAGTAAATACAATCAATATATTTCACCTGGATTTTGCGTAACATTCATGTTTGAGTTGCCCACTAAAATAAAAAGAAATGGACTAACCTATATCAGGTTAGTCCATTTTCAAGTGTGTTAATTAATAGTAAATCTCCCTTTTGTACTTTTAGGAGCTTTTCGGTATTAGATCCTGGCTCTCCATATGTATATTCTGTTAGCATTGGGTCCTCATGTCCGAAGTTTCGTTCAGCATCTTTATAACCAATTAGATAATTCAATATTGATTCCCTCTCATATTAACTCTAGTATCATTATAATTTAATTGGGTTAAAATGGATAATTAAAAGTACCTAAACAACATATGTTGCTGTTTTAAAATCATCCCCAAAACCATTAATCCACCTAAGACTACAAAACCAACCTCTAAAATGTTAAAGTAGTAACTTAACGACATTAATTTACACATGCTAAAAGCATTACTATAATCAACATTTCAGGAGGACAAACAATGGCTATAAGCAATAATGATATTTTAATTCGAGTAAGATATGCTCTGGATATAAAAGATACAGATATGGTGGAGATATTTAAACTTGGTGGCGTTGAAGTAACAAAAGAAGAAGTGCGAAAGATGCTGACAAAATTAAAAAACAGTTACTATGATGAAGTTGATGATATTGATGTAGTTGAATATGATTACGAAATAAAATGCAATAATGTTATGTTAGAGTCATTTTTGAATGGTTTTATTACTTTTAAAAGAGGAAAACAAGATCCAAAACCAGGGCAATCGGATAGACAAGCGATGTCTTTAAAGAGTAATGGAAGTGTTAATAATCTCGTTCTAAAAAAATTGAAGATAGCACTATCATTAACAAGTGAAGATATGCTTGATATATTAGAAGACGTAGGAGTCATTGTAACAAAAGGAGAATTAAGCGCTCTATTAAGAAAAGAAGGCCATAAGAATTACAAAGAGTGCGGTGATAGATACGCAAGGAATTTCTTAAAGGGATTAGCTGTAAGCTATAGAGGATAAGAAATAAGCATTGTAACATTTATGATAAAGCAGTAAATGATATAATAGGTAGAGTAGGACGTTTGTATCCTGCTCTTTTTTATTTGTAAAAATAATTATGAACGAATACGTTAGGTGATGAAATGGTACATACATATTTAGGTGAGACAATTAATTTTCATATAACTTATAAGAAGAAAAAGTCGGTGCGTCTTTATGTAGATTCTTACGGAAATGTTGAGGTGCAAGCCCCGAAAGGTACACCTGTTGAATACTTAGTCCAATTGTTAGAGGAGAAATGGGATTGGATTCAGGCAACACGTAAGGAAATGCAGGAGCGAGCGCTTGGACCACAGGAAAAAGGTTATGATCAAGGAGAGGGTTTTCTGTATTTAGGAAACACATATCCGATACAGGTTTCTCAAGATGTAAGTATTACGCAAGACAATGCAGTGTTTGAAGGGGATAAGCTACATATTTATGTGAAAGAGCTTAAGGATGAGAAAATCCAGCAAGCTTTGAAGCGATTTTATTATAAGCAGTGTAAGGCGGTAGTGGAAAAGAGTATTAAAGCGCATCAAAACAACTTTAAAACAAAACCGCGTTCTATTCGTATTACAGATAGTAGTCGTACGTGGGGAACTTGTGATTCAAATCTACAACTAACATTCAATTGGAAACTAGCAATGGCACCTCAGAGGGTAATTGATTATGTAGTTGTTCATGAAATGTGTCATATGGTTCATTTAAATCATGATCGCTCTTTTTGGCGTCTTGTCGGAAAGATAATGCCTGATTATAAGGAAATGGAAAACTGGTTAGCGTTATCGAGCTGGAAGATGACGGTTTAGTTATTACTTTAGATTGTGGAATGAAATAAAGTAGAACCCTAATGAATTAGGGTTCTCTTTGTACATAGATTATCGTCCAAAATTCACAGTGAAAGTATCGTCTATTCTCTCCATCTCATACCCACGATACCCCTCCGAAAGCAACGCCTGCTGTCCACCAGCATCACTCATCGGAACGCTCTTAACATCGGACCAATCTCTTTCCTTATCCCCACGCAATTCCTTCACAAAAACATACCGCATACTCCCGCCATACTTCTCCTTCAGTGCAGCAATTTCCATACCTTGCGCAAACTTATCTTTTAAACTAGGGATGTTGAAAGGTGCAACGGTGCAACAAACATAGTCGTACTGGCTGTCTTCTTTTTGTAATTCATCCATGATGACTGTGGCTAATATTTTTTGCATGCCATTTCCTCGGCAGTTCGGATGAACGTTTGAGATTTCTTGATAGATGACGCGGTGTAGCTGACTTTCTGGTAGACCAATATCAAGCCCTAAATGTTCATCGTCGATAGGAGGGACTAGTAGGGCACGAAATGCGATGAGCTCGTTTTGTATAAACGCCCCGATCATCATGCCGTTTCCTTCTAGAATGTATTGAAATTCTTCTAGCGAGAGTGGTTGTAAACGACCTTTATCTTCTAGCGCTTCAACTATAACGTTTTGTAATGATAAAATTTGTTCGATGTGCTCTAGTGATAGTAATGTAACGTGAAATGGTTGTTCGTTTTGTTTTAATGTTCCTTCGTAAAGAATCGTCATGCGTTAGTCCTCCTTTAGCGTACAACGTCTTGAAAGACGGTTAGTTCTTGTAATGTATTTTCGTTTATTTCAATGCCGAGTCCCGGCTTTTCGTTTAAGCGAATAAATGGTACGTCGTAATGTAAGTTTCCGATGTCTTTCGTGAATTTTAATGGTCCTGTTAGCTCGACGCTAGTAATGATTTTTTTTGAGAAAGCGACATGGAATCCTGCGGAAGAGGCAACAGATGATTCGACCATGGATCCAACTTGGCATTCAATGCCTGCCATTTCAGCTTGATGAGCGAGTTTTACAGCTGGATATATGCCGCCGCATTTCATTAGTTTTATATTCACTTTATCAGCTGCGTCTAATTTAATAATTTGGCGCATTTCACGAGAGCCTTTTAGTCCTTCATCAATCATAAGCGGAAGATCTGTTTTCGAACGAATATGAGCCATTGCATCAATATCGTCTGCGACAACAGGCTGTTCAATCCAGTCGATGTTTAAATGACCTAATGAACGAAGTGCTGTTAATGTGTTTGCGCTATTTTTCCAGCCTTGGTTTACATCAACACGAATCGCGATATCATTTCCTACACGTTCACGTACAGCTTCAATTCGTTTTACATCTTCTTTTACATTCGTGCCGACTTTCATTTTGAAAGATTGGTAACCTTTCTTAATCATGGAAGCCGCTTCTTCAGCCATATTTTCTGGATCGGCGATACTTAAGACGTGAGTGACAGGAAATTCTTCATGGTAGCGTCCTCCAATTAATTGATATACAGGTTGATTTAGTTTTTTACCCAGTATATCAAAACAAGCGATATCAATCGCAGCTTTCGCAGTAGGAATACCGTAAATTGTATTGTCCATCATATCGTGTATTTTTTCGATATTCATTGGATTTTTCCCAATTAGAGCAGGAGCTAGTGTATGTTTTAAAACATGGAAAGTACTTTCCCATGATTCACCTGTAACGTGATCATCAGCAACGCCTTCACCGTAACCGATAATGCCTTCATCTGTTTCCATTTTGACGATAATAGAAGGCATATCAGAATAAGAACCATAACTAATAACAAACGGATCGCGAAGTGGTAAACGAATTGCGTAAAGATGAATAGCTGTAATTTTCATTGAATAAAGACCCCTTCCTGTTTACAATGGTTTTGTACATTTGATATAGTTGACGTTAAATAGTCGTTAATTGATGATAAGGAGTTAGAGAAAATGATGATAAAAATTGCAGTTGTCGGTTCAAAAAAGTTTATGGAGAATCTTTTACCTATTGCTCATAAACTAGAAGAGATAGAGATTGATCCATATATTTACCTTCACCCGGCAGAATCTTCCGAAATATTAAAACGTTTAAAACCTTGTGATGTTATCTTTTTCTCAGGTGCTTTACCTTATTATATGGCAAAAGAAATAAGAGAACAATTACCAATTCCAAGTGTATATTTGCAGCAAGACGAGACAACTGTCGCATCTTCACTTCTTTCTATATTATATCATCAAGGTATTCAACCTCATAAAATTTCAATTGATTTAGTAGATCGTTCGTTTATTACAAATGTGTTCCATGACATCGGTCTAAAAGAAACGCCGCAAGTGATGGATTATGAAAATATGTTATGGAGTAATGATGAAATTAAGAGAATCATTGATTTTCATTTAGCTAAATATCAATCAGGAGAGGTTGATTTAGCTTTAACTAGTATTCACGCTGTCTACGACGAACTTCAAAAAATAGGTATTCCTTCAGAGCGTATGATAGATCCGACGCAATCAATTATACACGGGTTAAAAGATGCAAAAATAAAAGCTGAGTTAGCAAAAAGCCATTCAGCTACTGTTGGTGCTTGTATTATATCCTTTATAGAGTTACAAGAAAGCTCGCTTGAAAAATTAAATGTAATTTCAAAAGAATTACGTGGTTCATTTAAACAAGTTGATGAAATGACTTTTATTTTGTATACAACTCGTGGTGATATCGAATCGAGTACAAAAACAAATACGATAGATCGTTTATTTATGAATATAGAAGGAGCGGTATCTATTGGATTTGGTTACGGAAAAACAGTAAATGAAGCGGAACAAAATGCAAAAATCGCTCAAGGTTTCGCAAAAAATAATCCGATAGAGCGCCGCTTTTATATACTAACAAGTGATAAAGAATTATTTGGTCCGTTCCCGAAAGAACAGAGAGTACAGAGAGTACAAAGTTTAAAAAACGATAATCCTGAATTTATGAAAATAGCGAAGGAAACGAAGCTTAGTCCTGCAAACTTGTCAAAAATTATTCAATTTAGTCAATCGCATCCATCTTTGAAATTTACAGCGGCCGATCTTTCTGAGTACTTACAAGTGACTCGGCGATCGACGGAAAGGCTGTTAAAGAAATTAGTTGATTACAGGTATGCCAATATTTGCGGCGAGGAAATGCCCTATCAACAAGGGCGCCCTCGTGCAATATATGAGCTAAATTTACCGTTGTATTCGTTTCAAAAATTTTAAGCTTCTAGTTGTGCTTTTTGTTTTTTCAGTAGATCTGCTTTTTCAATATCAGATAGCTTCGTAATTGTGAAGCCAGTTATACCATAAATGATTGAGATAATAGGTACGATGAAATTCAATATAGCATAGGGAGCATATTCGAATGCACCGACTCCAAGTGTTGCGAGTATAAATACACCACATGTATTCCAAGGTACGAAAACAGAAGTTAATGTTCCACCATCTTCTAATGCTCTGGATAAGTTTTTAGAATGTAGTCCTTTTTCTGTGTACGCATTTGCATACATTCTTGAAGGAACAACAATCGAAATATATTGTTCAGAGCAAGTAAGATTCGTTGCAAAGCAAGATGCGATAGTAGAAGCGATAAGTCCTTTTGATGATGTCGCTAATTTTAAAATTTGATTTACAATTGAGCGAAGAATGCCAGTATGTTCTAGTACTCCGCCGAAAGTCATAGCGACAATTGTCATAGAAACTGTATTCATCATAGAGCTTAAGCCACCACGGTTAAATAGTTCATCTACTAGTTTGTTTCCAGTGTCTATGACAAATCCACTTTGGAGTGCACCGACAGCTGATGAGACAGAGCCACCTTGAATAAAGACTTGTGATAAGAATCCTAAAATAACACCTACGAGAATAGCTGGTATAGCAGGGACTTTTTTAGCGACCAATACCATAACGACTACGGGTATAATTAATAGGAAAGGCGAAATAACAAAGTTTTGTTGCAATACTTGTAACGTTTGATCGATGCTTTTTGCATCGATATTGTTATCGCCGAAGCTTCTTCCTAAGAAAGCATAGACGATAAGAGTAATAATTAAACCTGGAATTGTAGTAAATAACATATGACGAATATGTGTGAATAAATCTGTATTTGTTAATCCCGCTGCTAAGTTTGTCGTGTCTGAAAGCGGTGACATTTTATCGCCAAAATAAGAACCGGAAATTATAGCGCCAGCAACCATTGGAGCTGGGATTCCCATACTTAGGCCAATTCCCATTCCAGCAACACCAATTGTTCCCATTGTAGACCAGGAGCTACCGATTGCTAATGCAACGATAGAACAAATAATTGTAATTGAAACTAAAAATAGTGATGGAGTTAAAAGTTTTAAGCCGTAATAAATCATAGTAGCGACGATTCCGCCGCCAATCCAAGCACCGATCGTTAAACCTACAAGAATAATGATAACGATAGCGGGTAATGCAAGGCGAATTCCTTTATACATCGATTCTTCAATGTCATTCCATTTGTAACCGTATCGCCAAGCGACAATCGAAGCAACGGTTGTACCGATAATAAGTGGGACGTGAGGGCTTTGTTCTAATACAACAATTGTAACCATCATAACTGCAACTGTAATGATAATAGGGATTATTGCTATGCCAAAAGGTATTTCTCTTTTCATAAACTGCCTCCTCATTATGTATGTTTGTATTTTTAGAATTGTCGCAAAATAGACGTTATTAAGTTATAATAACTAAAAATAGATGTAAGCGTCAATATAAAAACAGAAAATATCGAATATTCTATTTCTATAGATATCTTTATAAGATGAGTTGAAATCGGGTATTAACGGTATTAAAAAATAAATAATTGACTTTTTTCTTAAAATTCAATATGTTCATAAAAACATCTGTTTTTCATAAGTATAATTAATCTGAATGGTTTGTAATTAGGGGAAGGAGAATGGAGCTTTGAAAACATTAGAACTACAAGAGCGTTTAACTGAAATTTTTCAGCATTTACATGAAAACCCTGAAGTAAGCTGGAAGGAATATGAAACGACAGCTTATATTACTAACTTTCTAAAAGAAGAAGGAATTTCATATAAAATATTTGATGATTGCCCTGGCGTGATTGCTGAAATCGGAAGCGGGAATCCAGTTATCGCGATTCGTGCTGATATGGATGCGCTATGGCAAGAAGTAGACGGAGAATTTAAAGCGAATCACTCATGCGGCCACGATGCTCATATGACAATTGTGATGGGCCTTATTTTACAATTGAAAAATATGAGATGGGATAGCGGTACTGTTAGATTTATTTTTCAGCCGGCAGAGGAAAAAGGAAATGGTTCCTTAAAGATGGTAGAGAAGGGCGCCGTGGATGATGCTGATTTCTTATTTGGTGTTCATTTAAGGCCGATTGAAGAACTGCCTTTGAAACAAGCTGCACCATCTATTCGTCACGGAGCAGCAGGGTTTTTAGAAGGGATGATTCATGGAGATGATGCACACGGGGCACGCCCGCATCAAGGGATAAATGCAATTGATGTCATTTCGATGATCAATATCGGATTGAAAAATATATGGCTACCACCGCAGACGTCTTATTCTGTTAAGATGACGAGATGCCAAGCTGGTGGTGATAATCTAAATATTATTCCAGGTAACGGGCATTTTAGTTTAGATGTAAGAGCAGAAAATAACATATTACTAGATGAATTGAAGCGAAAAATAGAGCAAGTAATTCAGTCAGCTGAATCAATGGGATCTAAACTTTCTTATGAGTGGATTGATCTCGCACCAGGAGCTGAAGTGTCAGAAGAAGCTGAGCGCTTTATGCGAAAAGGTATTCTTGAAGTATACGGGGAAGAGGGATGTACTGGACCACTGTATACGACAGGAAGCGATGATTTCCATTACTACACAGTGAAGAGACCGCATTTAAAAGCTGTCATGCTTGGACTAGGGGCGAACTTACAACCTGGATTACACCATCCGTATATGAAGTTTGATCATAGCTGTATAATGGATGGAGTAGAAATATTGAAACAGACTGTATTGAAAGTGCTGGAAGACAGGGGCTAGAAAGCTCCTGTTTTTTGTAGGAATTTGTCGTTAAGTCGATATATTTGATTTTGCGGCGATATAATTTCACGTACCAATTAATTTGATGAAAAATTCTCCTCTAGTACATGGTGTATAATAATAAGTACCATTTGTTAATAGGAGAAAAAAATGAACGAACAATATTACGATGCTGTATTAAATATAAAAACCGTTGGTGAGCAAAAAGGGTTTAATAAATCTATGCACTATCACCGTTATGAACCGACACCATATAGCGGGTTGGATGAGTTATTGAATCAATATGAAATAAAAAGTAGCGATCGAATTGTAGACTTTGGGTGTGGAAAAGGGAGATTGAATTTTTACATGCATCATAAGTGCGATGCATCAGCGGTTGGAATTGAAATGAATGAAGCGTTTTATAAAGAAGCAATGGAAAACCGTGAGCGTTATGCAAGGAAGGTAAGAAACAGTAAAGATAAAATTCAATTTGAATGTTGTTTAGCACAGGAATATGAGATTGATCCACGTGATAACCGGTTTTATTTCTTCAATCCATTTTCTGTCCAAGTGTTTATGAATGTAGTAAATAACATTTTGCTTTCGGTAGAGGAAATAGAGAGGAAGGTGGATATTATTTTATACTACCCTTCTGAAGATTATATTTTCTTCTTGGAGAATCAGACTGCTTTTGAATTGAAGAGAGAAGTTAGATTACCGGGTGCTTATGAGAAGAATGGGAATGAGAGATTTTTAGTTTATACATTAGGATTATAAAAAAAGCAGGTGCCACGGCACCTGCTTGTGTAAAACTCACGTCTATATAATTAGTTACGGATTAAGTAATCAAATGCACCTAAAGCTGCATTCGCACCTGAACCCATAGAGATGATGATTTGTTTGTACGGATTATTTGTACAGTCACCTGCACCAAACACTCCTGGTACGTTTGTAGCGCCGTGCTTGTCTGTTACGATTTCACCGCGAACGCGTTCAACTGTTTCGCCTAACCAGTCTGTGTTTGGCACAAGACCGATTTGAACGAATACACCTTGTAATTCAACGTGATGAACTTCTTCAGTTTCACGATCGATGTAAGAAATACCGTTTACTTTATCAGTACCAGTGATTTCTTTCGTTTGAACGTTTTTCAGAACAGTTACGTTTGGTAAGCTGTTAAGACGTTCTTGTAATACAGCATCAGCTTTTAATTCTGGCATGAATTCAAGAACAGTTACGTGCTTAACAATACCTGCTAAGTCGATAGCTGCTTCAATACCAGAGTTACCACCGCCGATAACCGCTACGTCTTTTCCGATGAATAATGGACCGTCACAGTGTGGGCAGTATGCTACACCTTTGTTTTTGAACTCAGCTTCACCCGGTACGCCAACATTACGCCAGCGAGCACCTGTTGAAACGATTACGCTCTTACTTTTCAGAATAGCGCCGTTTTCAAGTTCCACTTCAATAAGTTCTTTTTTCTCTAAACGTTTCGCACGTTGTAGATTCATTACATCGATGTCGTATTCTTTTACGTGCTCTTCAAGGCTTGCTACTAGCTTAGGACCTTCAGTGCGTTTTACGCTGATGAAGTTCTCAATACCCATAGTATCCATTACTTGACCACCGAAGCGCTCAGCAACGATACCAGTGCGGATGCCTTTACGTGCTGCATAAATTGCTGCACTTGCACCAGCTGGACCGCCACCAACAACAAGAACATCGTATGGATCTTTATCAGAAAGCTCTGATGCATCTGGACCGTTACCCATTTTAGCTAAAATTTCTTCAAGTGTCATACGACCGCTTCCGAAAGATTCGCCGTTTAGGTAAACAGTTGGTACTGCCATGATGTCTTTACTTTCTACTTCCTCTTTGAATGCAGCGCCATCAATCATAGTATGTGTAATACCAGAGTTTAGAACGCTCATCACGTTAAGAGCTTGTACAACATCAGGACAGTTATGACAACTTAGGCTGATATAAGATTCAAAATGATATTCGCCTTGAATGTTTTTGATTTGATCGATTAATTTTTGTTCAACTTTTGGAGCACGTCCACTAACTTGTAGTAAAGCTAACACTAATGAAGTAAATTCGTGTCCTAATGGAATACCAGCGAATACGACACCAGTGTCTTCGCCAGGGCGATTTACGCTAAAGCTTGGTGTTCTCTCTAGTTCAACTTTTTCTACTGTAATCTTAGATGACATAGTAGCTAATTCATCTACTAGAGATAACATATCTTTAGATACGTTATCGTCTCCTGCGCTTACTTTAAGTAAAATATCGTTCTCCATTAACTGAAGGTATTGGGATAGTTGTGTTTTTATATCTGCATCTAGTATCATTTTGATCGAACTCCTTAGATTTTGCCTACAAGGTCAAGGCTTGGTTTAAGTGTTGCAGAACCCTCTTGCCATTTAGCTGGACAAACTTCACCTGGGTTGTTACGTACGTATTGAGCTGCTTTAATCTTGTTAACAAGAATACTTGCGTCACGGCCGATACCGTCAGCATTGATTTCCATAGATTGGATAACGCCGTCTGGATCGATGATGAATGTACCACGAGCAGCAAGACCTTCTTCTTCCATTAAAACGTTGAAGTTTGTAGTGATTGTGCGAGTTGGGTCACCAATCATAATGTATTCGATTTTGCCGATAGTTTCTGAGCTATCGTGCCATGCTTTGTGAGTGAAGTGAGTGTCTGTAGATACAGAGTATACTTCAACGCCTAAGTCTTTTAGAGTTGCGTATTGGTTTTGTAAGTCTTCAAGTTCAGTTGGACAAACGAATGTGAAGTCTGCTGGGTAGAAACAAACTACGCTCCATTTTCCTTTTAAACTTTCGTCAGTAACTTGGATAAATTCTCCATTATGGTAAGCATTAGCTTTAAACGGTTTTACTTCTGTGCCGATTAATAACATATTAAAATTCCTCCTAAAGGTTGGTTTTGAGCATCGGAAATTAGTTTGCTCATAAAATATATTTTTTAATTAACTATAATAATTCTAATTCGATATTAATTATCATATAAAAGTGGTTATTTTGTCAAGGAGAATGTAGCACTTTATTGTAATTTTAATTAATATTTATTCTCAATTGAGATGATGAAGTAGTTTAGCAGTGATAGAAGTAGAAAATTTAGTTTTAAATGAGTGAGTATAGTCATAGGTGAAGGTATTTTACTACGTAAATTTTAATTTGAAAGTGAAATGTATAAACGATAATTAAATTTATTAGTGGAAAGATTTCTTAGTAGATTGTGTATTTGAAAAGTAACTTCTTACTTTATTGTACAAAGAATTTTGCAATAAATAAAACAAAATGAATCGGAATCTTTTTGAAAACGTGTTGTTATTTTAAGTGTTCTTTTATTTGACATAAATTGAAGCATAAAGTATTTAGCGAAGGAGTAAAGAGGTAAGAAATAACTAAGATTGTTTTGCTCAATTTAAATGTAAAGAAATAATCCATCAAGCGTAAAGGTGCTTGGTGGATTATTTTTTAATTTATTTTTAATGTATGTAGGGCGCTACGTATATTGCTATTCAATGCTTCGAAAAATGCACGTAACTTGGAGTTTAAATGATTATTTTTATGGATAAATAGTCTTTCCGTAATTAGTAGTTCACCATTTATACCAAAACATTGCATTTGTACGGATATATCTTCATTACTTTCGTGAATAGTGGGGAAAACATAATGGAATACTTTGCTTGGAATCATATATTCTTTGATCATGTAATTTTCAGAATCACAATTTGGCGTATGTTTTATATAAATTTTCACATTTTCTTTCGTGACGATAAATTCTAACATTGTGCATTTTATTAGGTTAGGATCGAAATCATTGGATTCTTGTAAATATAAATTAAAATTCGTTCTATCGGAAATGGATTCAATATTTGTAAGTACAATATTTTGGTTATTATAAGTATTCATCTTCTTCTCCTTTAGTATATGTATTAAGAAATTATTTTAATTTATTATGGAA
>NZ_JBHWYR010000082.1:0-17364 GCF_042728695.1 Bacillus sp. NPDC060175 | reverse complement strand
GTAATAGGACTAATGACATAAAAAGATTGTTAACTAAAAATTGATTAGCTGCACATTTTTTGACCATAGATAACAATGGGCTAAAATTAAGATAGTAGGATAAAGTAAATAAACTTCCACGAAATTTGTGCAATAACTATAATTAGGAGAAATTGAAGAATTGCTCTTGTAATCGAAAACTCTCCAGCATTTACATTTCTCTTATTTATTTTACCACTTGAACAGATACTGGTTTCCAACCCTGATTCTCTACCCAATCAATATCAACCTTATATTTTTTATTACTTTGCTTATCTCGTACATTACCGTAGGCTTTATTATTACCATTATTCCCAATAAAATCAAAAATCAATTGACTCTCTGGAACATCAACAGCATATGAAATTGCTTTTTTCATCTCATTCCAATCTACTGTTCCTTCTTTAAATCTCATTGCAGGTTTCGCTCCTTGCTCTGTACCAATTGGCTTCCAAGAAGGATTAGTTTGAGAACCCTTTTCTTCAGATATCGTTTTTTCTCCCTCTTTATTTTCATTTTCGTTCGTTTTTACAGGTTCTTCTACTTTTTGTTTCTCTTCTAAATGTGCTGTTTCTTTATCTTCGTTTTTCTTTTCTTCTATCTTTGCCGCTTCTTTATCTTCGTTTTTCTTTTCTTCTATCTTTGTTGCTTTCTTTTCTTGAGCAATTGCTTTCTTTGATGTATCAGAAGTGAAAAACAATTGATATGTCACTATGCCAACTGTTACTAATACCACACTAAATGCGATATTAAATATCCCCTTATTACGACGATTTTGTTGTTTTGCTTGAAACCTGCTTCCTTGTCCCATTTTTCAAACCTCCGTGTTTATTTTCGCCACTAATCTTTACGTATTGTTCCTAAGGATCTTAATATTTTTATTAAATAATAAAAATGAACTACACTTCCCATACAGAATTCTATATAAAAATAATAAAATTTATGCTTTTTCAAGTATCTGACATATGTTATTCAAAAATAGTTTAATAAATTAAAGATTGATAAGTTTCTGTACTTAAGTATACTTTTTAACAATTAAGCCTCTTCTTCACCGATTTATAATTTTTAAAATCAAATGCCCTCTTTAGTTTGCGCTTTCCAATGGATATGCCTTAAAATCAAAAGAGATTTTACCTCTTTTACCTTCTTTTCAGAATAGCTTTCGCCACTAGGGAATTCTATTATTCCTAATCTAACCTTTAATTCGCTTTCATGACAAAACGAATCTTTATGAAGTCCCCTTATCTTTTGTATAAAGCGCCTTTATTTTTTTCTATATAGAGCATTATTTCTTTGTTTATAACCTTCATAAAAGCTTCTTCTCTACTGTATAAGTCATTTAAACTATACAATCCATACCATTTAATATGTAATGCCTCTATTAATTCCACCTTGTTTTCCAGACAATACTATTATTTCTGAACATTACATTTATTATGAATACACATTCCCGCTTACTTGAATTAAAAATTGCGCTTTTCTATAATACATTTTATTGTTAATAACTTCAATAATGAATATGTACATATGTAGCATTGAATGGATGCAAAAAAACATAGAAATTTAATCTTTCTACGTTTTTCCTAACAGCTTCCTTCCATTTCACTTTGTGATCGAATTCAAAACTATTTTTTGACAGCTCCTTGTTTATGAACCAATATCACAACAGTACCACATTTACCTTAATTTGATGATTACACTAATTTTCTCTGATAGCTAAATAAGAAAAAAACGAAGTCACAGACAGATTTCAATTCATCATAAAAAAACGGTACGACTTTATTTCAAAGCTACACTTATGACTATTTGGTTGAGTGATCGGTACGTCAATATATCTTAAAAAGGAGCTCTCTTGATAAAGAGAGCTCCTTTTCTTATTTCTTCTTCTTTTCTGTCGGTTGGCTTTGTTTAGCGAAATTAGACGAATCATCGAAATTCGGTTGTTTTTTACCAGCATTATTACTTCTACCTTTTCCCATATGTAATGCACCTCCCCTCATCCTTACTATTCCCAATAAAAAAATCCTCTTGCATCCAAGATAATTTTTTATTAGGCTCTTATTAATAATGTCCAAGCGGTGTATACTTATCTAAAAATCTAAGGAGTCTTATATATGGCTAAAACAAAAGAAATGGCTGAGGTTTTTAGGATAGGATTACAAATTGGTTTATTTTCAAAAACTGATGTAATTAATTGGGCTGATCAAACTATTGAAACACTAGATCGTCCTGCTAATGAAATTATTGACGTTTCTTTATCCAGTAATGATAAATTAGTCGATATTGTATCTAAATTAAAAAACATAAAAGGAACATATGATAAAAAATTACCCGTAAAAATTATACTGGGACTGTTATGGGAGCAATTTATTATAAATGAAGAAAATGTGTTGAAAATAAAACCATTTATATCTAATTTGATATATTATAATTGCTGTGAAGGGTTCGATAATGTAGATAAACAGCTGTATAATTTTAATGAGGAAATAAATTTAGCCGAAGATAATATATATGGGCATCTAGAAGATATTAGCCAAGAAATAAAAGAGTTTTTATCTATTTATAAAGATTTTAGTATGTGTTTTCATTTACCTTATGGTGTGCTAAATGATGAATAAAAACAACAGGTCTCAAAGACTCTTAGAACTTCTTGAAGCAAATAGAAAAAAGCACAAACCTACTTATGGTGCTTTATATGACGAATGCGTCTGCGTGTTAGGTGCTGAAACTAAAGAATTATCTCCTTAAAGATGATCAGAAATATACAAATTATTAAATGACTCTTACCCTTTTGAATGGTGGGGACGAATCAGTTGGAATAAGGTTGCTCTTAAACATGCCATTGACTCCATGGATCAAATATCTCATCTTATCCCATTGGAAAGTAAAGTCTATATCCTATGGAGTACTGGACCTACTCCTGTTCTCTATGCAAATTTAAACGATATATTACGTAATATTGACGATGTAACGGCGGTTGGTAGCGACACTTATCTTTTTTGTCCAAATAATTTTGTTATAGAATTTTACCATGAAGGTGAAATCATGATTGGTTTTGGAAAAGACCGTATTTAACAGCCAACATACAAAGAATTTTTTTTGTTTCTAGATATATTGATACTGATATTGATGTGTTATGTAAACTTAATATGAATACCTTATGCAATCAAAATACCTTTCATCATCTATATTCTTGATGTAGTACACTCTGGATAAAAGGTAGAGGGAGATAGACAATGAAAGAAATCATTAAAGAGATTGTTTCTACAAGTAAAAGATACAAAGTTCAAGTTATCAAACGAAATGATGGTTTTTACACTACAGAAGTTTTTGCGTGGTTTGAAGATTACGGATATGAGTATTGGGCTCCTATTAAGCAGGGGTTATCGTTAATTGATACAGAAAATCATGCCATATCTATAGCAATGGAACACTTAAAAGTGTATTCAGGTGAGAGTGATTAGTGGGCACCAGCCGAGAGTTATTTACTTTATCAAGGTTTACTTTAGTAAATAAAAGGCTAGTTAGCTCTTATAATGGACTAACTAGCCTTTTTATTATTTTTTCCTTTTTACATATGTTTCTCATGCAATTTTCGTTCTAAGAATTCGATAAATTCTTCTAGCTTTTGTTTATCTAAAATCGATACGAAAATATACACTAACTAATTTTCGACAAAAAAGAATGGAATTGATTCTATTTTTGGTAAATGTTTTTATGAATATTACGATACACAAAATTACTATATTAATTTTAATAAAAGTCCCTTGAAAGGAGCCACTTATTTTACAAGGTACTGTTCTACTTCTTTTATTAATAGTTCTGCACCTTCTGGACTTAATGTTATCTTACCGTTTGCTAATGATATGTTACGATTTGATACCTCTCCTGTTAATGCACAAACACCACCGGGCTGATATTTCTGTAAAACAATGTCTTCACCTTCTACAAAGATCTCTAATGGTGATTTTTCTTTAATACCTAACGTATTTCTAAGTTCCTTTGGAATTACCACGCGCCCTAAATCATCTACTTTTCTAGTCACTCCGGTTGCTTTCATCTAGCGTCTTTCCCCATTTCATTATCAATTGTACCCAAGTTATTCTCCACTATTATAACAAGCTTTCCCCATACATGAAAATTTAGTTACATTTACAAAAGAACAAGTGGAACAAATAGAAAATTATTGGTATAAAAATAGGCTAAAGAATCGAAATGAAGCAATTCGCCAGTTCGTAGAGAAAGAATTTAAGTCATAAATAATGAGTACCCTTTTCATTTTCCTTAAAAACACATGTAAAGCCTGTATCTATCTTTACATGTGTTTTTATAATGAATAAGACCTATTGTATTAACTTCTTCATCAAAACGCAAAATAAACCGATTTGGAAAGCCGTTTTCAAATCAAACCTCATTTTTTTAACGCATTTTTACAAAAAAGGAAAAAGTGCTGAATTTTTATCAACTATAATGACCCGGGTTTTAGAGACATGAAAAGACCGCAAATCTTTCTTAAAGAATCGCCTTGCAGCCTTATGATTTCTATGCATTTAATTATTTTTATATTTAAATTTATTTCTTAAGGAACTTTTTAAGGCAGTGAAAAATATCCTTCTTATTTTTCACTATATAATACTTAAACTTCTCATCTTCAATGTTTTTATAAACAGAAAAAAGGGTAAATGATGAGCGATTATACTAGTTTAGTTAGCCGGGATGTAACCAAATTTAATATATTCTGTTCCCAAAACTCACTTGTAACTTTATTATTTTCACCTCAAGAAATCCATTCCCCTTTAAAGAGGTGTTGTATTTTAGACTCAATAATCATTAATCCCTCATGGGGGCATCATATCATACCCGTCAAGCTAAGATTTTAAAGTACCCCCTAAATGGAGATTTTGTGTTTTTATGGTACCTAAGTTTATTTTTATCGTTTTGGGGAACAACAGATTTTTAACTTGATAGCAATGTGGCGGTACCCCATGCCCATCAAGTTAAAATCTCATACCACCCCCAGAACGAAAATTTTCTTCGTTTTGGGGAACTGCCAATTTCTTAGCTTGATGGCGATGGGGCGGCACCCCTATTAAAGGCATTTCTCCTTCTAAAGTAGACAGTACTTGCAAGCTTAGTACGAATCACAATTGAACTCATGTTACTTAATCGTTCCCATCCCGCCAATTTTAATGTTAACCTTGACGTTTACATCGCTCTTTGCTAATTCATTATTCCATTTATTTTGGACTTTTTTCCATTCTGGATATGTGTAAGTTCTTGCATATCCTCCAAGCCCAATAGGGTCGATTTTGGCAGTTTGTATTTTTTGTATTAATTGATTGAAATCAGCTTCCAGTTTAGTTTCAATCGCCTTTTGTAGTTTTGCTGCGTCCTTTCTTGTATTAAACGAAAAAAGCCGTTCTGTAATACCGATACTCATCTTTACATCTACATTAAATATAAAATGATTATCATATCTTGTCTTTGTCTTTACTTTAATACTATAGGCAGTAAAACTTATCCAATCTTTATCTTGGCTGTCCGCCTTTATTTTAATTGGCATTGTAAATGAAAACTCCCCTGTAGTTCCTTGTTGCAAAATGCGTAATAGTTTGTTTTCATCAGGTTTTAGCGTTAATTTATACCTTCCCTTTTCATCCAATAAAGCTGTACCTGTCACCCATATTTTATTCTTTTTTTTCATCTCAGTAATATATGCTGTTATCCCTTTGTCTGCTCTTTGTTCATGTAATTCTTGAAGCGTTGTTTTTACTGTGATGTTTCTTAAAGCAGCGGTATCAACTAGTTTCGTTAAATATATAGGAAGCCGCGGCTTATCTTTTGGGCTATGGAAGATGACGTCCGAAACAGGTCCATCCACAGCGACAACCCTTGCGGTAACTGTATTTTTGGGATCTCGATAAAATGGATCGAGGTATTTCATCCAGTTTTTTTGTTTCAGTAGCTGTTTTCCAGCTAAAATAACCTGCGTTTTACTTCCCGAGGTAAGCGCCATAACAGTAGCATCAAATTTGTCTCTCGAATTTCGAATCGTAACAGATTTTACACCAGTGGTTTCTTCTTTTATTTTTGCTTCTTTATTGAAAACAGGGCTTGACATATACACTAATAAATTATCATTACGATCTAAATCGATACCAAGAATAAGAGTAAGAGAAACATCTTCAACATTTGTTTGATCAAAGCATCCAGTCATCATGAACACCGATAACAAAATTAAACATAGTACTTTTCTTTTCAATGTCAATGTATCCTCCCCTGGCGAAACTTCTCATATAGACAGCAATACAGCCATAACATGATCGGTGATATATAGGTTAATCCTAATCCAGCATTCGATAATACCTGTTGCCAAATTTCGGCTTCATTCCAACTAGGATGAGTCCAAAATGTAAATCCGATAATAAGCAATAAGAGAATAACTACATGAGAACTGTGGTCTTGTTTTCCAAGTAATTGGCTTGAACAAAATACAGAACAGTATAGGGCAGGAATCCATGATGTGGAAACAATAGTTAAATAAACAGCCAATAAAATCATATCAAAACGTTCTAAAAAACGAAATTCAATTACTTTCAGTAAATTTATTACCGGTTGATTATATTGCGTAATACTATCAGGGCTAAAATAGGCAAAGCAAACAATAGTAGCAAATAAATAAAATAACATCGTTAAGGTGTTTGCTATAATCATTCCATGGACTGCATACTGTTTTTTTTGTAAAAATGGATATAAAAAGAAAGCAATATCAAACCCTAAATAAGCAAAAACAGTGCTTGGTACAGCCGTTAATATAGGTTTCCACCCTTCTTTTAAGAGCGGAAACAAGGGCATCCAACTTCCGTTCCCTTTAAGAGGGATCAAAAAAAATATCGGAATCCAAAGAAACATATAAAAAATAAGTTCGGAGTATCGTCCTAGAATGCTAGGACCGTTACGCGCAACAAAATAGGTAGGAATCGAAAACAAAAAGATAACGATATAGTCAGGTGTTTTCGGAAGAAGCCATCCCTTAAGGTAAAGCATAGCGTTTACAAGAACGATACAAGAATAAAAAGCGAAGTACATCATGTAAATAATAACGAATGCTTTCCCTACTATTTTTCCAAACAATCGTATAAGAATGTCATAAATCGTGTCCTCAGGATATCTTGCAGCAGTTTTCACTATAAATACACCTGATATTGTGGAGAATATCCAACCAATCAATATAGCTATCCATCCGTCTGTTCCAGCCTTTTCTGCAAGCACGCGCGGAAGCGATAAAACGCCAGTGGCCACCTGCATTCCATTGATTAAAATAATATACTGCATAAGAGTGATTTCATTATAGGCATACTTTTTCATAATTTCACCTTTTATTATGATTCTTTCCTTGTCGAATAGATTGAATGGTTCCATTACCCTTAGGACGCCTTCTTATCGTCCATAAAGGAAAGCGTACAAAAGCATCTTTCATATCTGCAAAGCGAAACGGTGCTAATGGCGTTCCGTAAGAAGTACCTAGCGATTTAAGACTGATCAGATGTCCAATTAAAGTCATCCACCCGATAACAAGTCCAACAATTCCAAATAGGGCAGCTGCTAGCATCATTGGAAAGCGTAAAAGTCTTACTGCCGCTCCCATATCATAGTTAGGAATAACAAAAGAAGAGATGGCGGTAACAGCAACAACAATAATCATAATGTTGCTTACAATTCCCGCTTGAACAGCCGCCTGTCCAATAACAATACCACCTACAATTCCAACTGTCTGACCGATCGGGGTAGGTATCCTTAAAGCCCCTTCTCTCATCGTTTCCAATGTTATTTCCATAAGTAATGCTTCCATAACTGGAGAAAAGGGTACGCGCGTTCTTGATTCTGCAATAGATAAATATAGCTCTACAGGAATAACTTCAAAATTAAAGGAAATAAACGCAACATAACTCGCAGGCAGAAATAAAGCAACCATAAAGGCGATAAAACGAAGCACCCGAATAGACGAAGCAACTAACCACCTTGTACCGTAATCATCGACTCCTTGAAAAAAGGAAATAAAATTTGTTGGAGTAATTAACACATTAGGTGAATGATCCATTACAGTTACAAATCTGCCCTGTAGAATGTGAGATACAGCCAAATCAGGTCTTTCGGTTAATATAAATTGCGGAAACGGTGAGTAAGGGTGATCTTCAATGAATTCTATAAGTTCGCCATTACTAGTCACAGCGTCGATTGTAATATTTTGAATTCGTGTTTCTAATTCCTTCAGCACATCTTCAGAAGCTACATCTTTCAAATATAAAATAGAAATTTTGGTTTTGCTTCGTACACCAATTACTATTTCTTTTATCGTTAATTCACGATGAGGAATATACCTTCGAATCATTGCGATATTTTGACTTCCAGTTTCTATGAATGCTTGATGTGCACCTTTTAGAGCTATTTCGTTATGTGCGTCTTCAACACTTCTTTGTGGCCATCCTTTTGTATCCAATTGATGTGCTGTTGTTCGACTGTGAATTAATAAAACACTATCTCCCCCAAAAATAGCATTTTCAACCTGACTCAATGTATTAATAATCTTAATTTGTCCTAATGGAATTGGAAGTTCTGTATTGGTATCAAAATCACTATTCATCAAAGGACTTAGAACATGATTTTGAATCAATTCTCTATCTGTTAATCCAGATAAATATACTAAAGCTGCTTCCAATCCATCTACTGTTATTTGAAACCGCCGAATTACTAAATCAGGCGCTTGACGAAATATATTCTGAATGTGAGCTATGTTTTTGGATAAATCAGCGTCTAAGAGGGAGTTTTCAATATTTTTTTCCTGAAAATGAGTATTATCTCGTATTGAACATGACTTAGGATTGTCTCTATATTTTAAACGTGTCAAAAATTTAGCCATGATTCCCTCACTTTCTATGTACCTTTTATAGTATGTTTAGTATGCATATATTAAGAAAAAATATCCTACTAACTAGAGAGGTAACATGCGAATTATTACTATAAAGTTTTTGGTACATATTTCATAAAAATCACGTTGCTATTCTCAATAACATGAGAAAATAGCAACGTGATTTCAACTTCAAGAATAGTCTTTTAAGTTGATGGATGTGTGGTTCTGCCCCATCCCTATCAACCTAACAGAACAGGTTGCCCCCAAACGATTAAAATAAATCTTTTAGGCCTCACCATATCAAAAAAAGAAAATCTACAATTATCAAGACCTAATTTTATAAAATGTTTTAATATAAACCCCTTCAATATATTATATATGTCTAATATACCGGAGTATTTTACATGTATTTCTAGAATATACAATATAATCGTTATATCAGGTTATACAAATCAGGATTATGACTTTTGAGATGGATTTAAAGCGGGAGTCAGTTCTAAAACCGAAAAAGTAGAAAATCAGAGGAAATATAGCTTATCCAGACCTAAATTGAAAAAGGATAGATAAAAGACATAACATATTGGTCGTATAAAATATGTTATGTCCTTTCTTTTTCAGCTTATCTCCTTGTTAACCTAATAAAAAAACATTAAATCTTTTCTAAAATTGATTTAACGAAAGCAGTTTTCTTTTCTACGTATTTATTTTTATTCAACTTTGCTAAATTAGGTTTGAGCTGTTCATAATCAATTCTTGCTTCATCATTTAAAGACTCTTTTAATACTCTACTTTGTTAGTTCAAGAAGAAATTGAGAACGTTGTTCTCCCTCATAACTTTTTGTAAACATCTGCGTAAGCTACTTTTTTATTTCTTATTAAATAATTTGATAATAACTCCATAAACTAAACTTACTTGTATCTCATAGGAGTGTATTATTCGTGAAAAAAATTTGGATATTCCTCTTTTTTCTAATCATTTCTTTTTGTTCCACACCAATATCCATATATGCTTTTACAGATAGTCGTAAGGCGTATGAAAAAACAGGGAAGGTAATTTGGGAAGTAAATACAAAGGAAAAAATAGTTGCAATAACATTTGATGATGGGCCTCATCCTGTTTTTACCCCTCAAATACTTGATATTTTAGCTAAATACAATGCGAAAGCAACCTTTTTCGTAGCAGGTAATAAAGTTAAAAGATTTCCTGCTATTTTAAAAAGGCAAGTAAAAGAAGGACACGAAATTGCTAATCATACTTATAATCATATATATGATAGAAATATTACTACCGCTAAATTAACAGCAGAATTAGATCAAACGGATAAAATTATCAAGCAAATCACTGGCTATAAACCAACTCTCTATCGTCCAGTTGGAGGCCTTCACAATGATTTAATTATTAATACAGCTATACAGAATGGAAAACTTGTTATTCTATGGTCATGGCATCAAGATCCTCAAGATTGGAGAAATCCAGCAGCTAGCAAAATTTCTAAATATATAACAAAAGGTGTGAAGCCTGGCAATATCATTCTACTCCATGATTGGAATGGCAGCGAATTTTCTCAGACATCTCAGACAGTTGAAGCATTAGAAAGTATCATGAGATATTTATACAGAAACGATTATGAATGTGTGACAGTATCTGAAATGCTCTATCGTTCCATAAAAATAATCCCCTCCCCTTTTGATCCTTTTTATCATTTTAGCCAAGAAGACTCCTTCCTCAAGGAACGCTTAGTGAGTAGGTGGGAGATGAATTGGCTTCGGACAAGGGATGGCAGGAAGCCATCTTAATTGTTCGGCATACATAAACTGTTACTTCACTACCTATCGAATGTACGTTTGTTGTACAATAGAAACATACCGAAATGGAGGTGAAATGAATGATGATTAATAAAGCATATAAATTTCGTATCTATCCAAATAAAGCACAAGCAACCCTAATCAATAAAACGATTGGCTGTTCTCGTTTTGTATTCAATCATTTCCTATCTCTATGGGATAATGCATACAAAGAAACAGGGAAAGGTTTGACATATGGTACATGCTCTGCCAAACTCCCTGCCATGAAGAAAGAGTTTGTTTGGCTAAAAGAAGTGGATAGTATCGCGATTCAGTCGTCTGTTCGCAACCTTGCGGATGCTTATACACGCCTTTTCAAAAAACAAAACAATGCCCCGCGTTTCAAATCTAAGAAAAACAACGTACAATCTTATACCACAAAACAAACAAATGAAAACATTGCCGTTGTAGGAAATAAGATAAAATTGCCAAAATTAGGTCTTGTTCGATTTGCCAAAAGTCGTGAAGTAAAAGGACGTATTTTAAATGCTACAGTTAGACGGAACCCTTCTGGCAGATACTTTGTGTCATTGTTAGTTGAAACAGAAGTGCGAGAACTTCCGAAAACAAACTCTTACATTGGAATGGATGTGGGACTAAAAGATTTCGCCATTTTGTCAGATGGAACAACCTATAAAAATCCGAAGTTTTTTCGATCATTAGAAGAGAAGTTGGCAAAAGCACAGCGTGTTCTTTCTAGAAGAATGAAAGGATCTTCTCGCTGGAATAAACAACGAGTAAAAGTAGCTAGAATTCATGAATACATGACGAATGCTAGAAAAGATTACTTGGACAAAATCTCGACTGAAATCATCAAAAGCCACGATGTTATCGGTATAGAGGATTTGCAAGTATCAAATATGTTAAAGAATCATAAGTTAGCAAAAGCAATTAGTGAGGTATCATGGTCTCAGTTTCGAACTATGTTGGAATATAAGGCAAAATGGTACGGTAAACAAGTCATTGTTGTATCGAAAACATTTGCTTCAAGCCAATTATGTTCTTGTTGTGGATATCAAAACAAAGACGTTAAAAATCTAAACCTACGTAAATGGGACTGCCCTTCTTGTCGTACACACCATGATAGGGATATTAACGCAAGTATCAATCTAAAGAATGAAGCGATAAGGCTTCTAACCGCAAGGACTGTGGAGATAGCCTAATAAATTAGAGTTCGATAGAACTCTTTACTTAGGAATCCCCCTCTTCTAAACGAAGTGAAAGTGGGGGTAGTTCAACAGTGAATCTAGACTTATTTACTATCTATTTTTTTAAATTATCTTATTTACTTTCTTGTATCTCGAAAATATCATTAGGTTCTTTGAAATCTCTTTCTGTGTATCCATAACTATCTAAGTATGCCTTTGCTCTTTTCTTAGCTTCTTTGATTGCATTATCCATTTTTAAGGGTGAAGTAGTACGTTTTATGCATTGTTATGCAACGTTAATAATCATTAATATATAAGGGTTTAGAGGACATATCAGCGACCATTTCCCTCTTATCATTAATAAGAAGTATTCGTTTAGTTTGCATTTTCGTTTGCAATCTGGTTAACACTTTTTTATATCTCTTCTATTACATATACCTTCACAAACACATCATACTTAGCTGCCAACTCTTCATATTTTTTAGCTTTTCTTTATTCACTTTCATTTTGTGCGAACAATCTACTTCCCTAGCATGAAGTACTCCTCCATTATCAAGAAACTTCATATCAGGAATATCCCCCTTTTTTTCCTTTTCTATTTTCCAATCCTTCTTCGTTGTAAAGTTGATAGTCTTATATGGGGTATACAAAGAAAACCCTGCTCATTAATTGCTAGCAGGGTTTAATCTGTTTTGAGATAATTGATACAGAAGAAGGAATTGTTCATAATTCACATCGACAACAACCCAGTTTCTCAACGGATCTATGTTTTATTAACTTACTTTTACTTATAAGAGTTTCTATAGAACTATTACATGCTTTTAAATATTTTGTGATTGAGCAGTTGGCTATATTAATTCTATAATTTGAATACTAATATTGGGTTGAGCAGTGGTACCTGCTGGAAAAACACTTGTTTCTCCTTGTGCCCCTGTTGTCACAATTGATAGTGTGCTAGGGCTCCCAACTGGAGTAGTAACAATTGCTCCTCCCGACGATTCATTTGCACCCGTAAAACCTAAAGCTGCTGGTTGGAAATATCCAGAACCCGGTACATCTAAACCGTTTAATTGCAAATTACCCGCCATTCCAACAGACGCATCATAAGTAAGGAAATACACTACATAATACGTATGTCCACCTTCAAGAATTATAGGGAAAGTTCCGGGTGAATGCATAATGTCTGTACCTACAATAACCCCATTATCACTAAGGTCAAGTGGTATCCCTACAATTGTCGAGAATCCTGGGACATTATATATATGAGCACTATTAGGCGAAACAGCTCCTGTCGGACCAGTCGCTCCCGTTGAACCAGTTTCTCCCGTCGGACCGGTTTCCCCCGTTGGACCAGTTTCTCCCGTTGGACCAGTTTCTCCCGTTGGGCCGGTCGCCCCAGTTGGACCAGTTTCTCCTGTCGGACCGGTTTCTCCCGTTGAACCAGTTTCTCCCGTCGGACCGGTCGCCCCAGTTGGACCAATTTCTCCTGTCGGACCGGTTTCTCCCGTTGGACCAGTTTCTCCCGTCGGACCGGTCGCCCCAGTTGGACCAGTTTCTCCCGTCGGACCGGTCGCCCCAGTTGGACCAGTTTCTCCCGTCGGACCGGTCGCCCCAGTTGGACCAGTTTCTCCCGTCGGACCGGTCGCCCCAGTTGGACCGGGTGGTGCAGTAATTGATGAAATCGGTGGTAATGTAGGTCCTACCAAATTAGGATCAAATGGGCTATCAAATTGATTTACATTACAGTTTAATCCTTGCCATTTATTTCTCCTCTCCATATATCTCCCCCCAAAAAAATTTCCATTTCCCATACAACACAAATATTAGACAAAGTATTATTTTCTCTACAAAGGTATGATATATAGAAGATGTACTATTCCCCTCAAAGATTTTTCAATCTAATGAATGTATATCTGATGATTTACCTGCCAAATTAAATATTAGGAAGAATCAATATATATCAGAATATCCGATAACCTTCTATGGATTCCATGTATAGCCAAACATAGTTGAATAACTAACCCTTTTCCCCTTACTTCACATATACATAGGCTACGTTTGCAATTAAGTAAGACTACTGCACTATATAATTGAAGCTGTGAACGAAAAGCCCCCTTTAGATTTTCTAAAGGGGCTTTTTTATATTTCTTCTACAAATCTTATTAGCTCTATATATTTTTTAATTTATATATTGACTATAATGAAATTACACAAAAGAATATACCTTATAAAAATATCTCCTATTAATAAATTTCGATAAATAAATTTCAAAAACTAGTATACATGCTTATGCATAAATGAAAAAATGAATATATCGATATTGAAAAGTTTTAAAATTCTAAATTAATTTCAAAAGGAGATTAGATAATATGAGTGAACAATGTCCAATTAATGTACCATGTCAAGTGACAGGACAAACTCAAACACCATTAAGTGATGAAGCTGCAACACCGATTCTTACTCCAGGAGCACCGATTGTAAAAATACCAGTTGTATTAGCGGAAAGAACAATTCAAATCTAAAAGTCTAGTGGTACATTTAATTGATTCTTCAATCGTCAGTTCTTGTTTTTTTAGTTTTTTATGAATGACGGAAAGAGTTAATTTAAGTGAAAGAATGTATTACTTTTGAATTGTACAAATAGGGAGAGTAACTTCAACTGTTGTTCCTTTATTTACTTCACTCTCAATAAATACCTTTCCCTGATGTGTTTCTATAATTTTATAACAGACCATTAATCCTAAGCCAATCCCCTCTTCCTTAATACTGTAAAAAGGTTCTCCTAGATATGGTATACGTTCTTTTGGAATCCCACATCCTTGATCGATAAAGCGAATGCTTATTTGATCATTATCAAGTTTATCAATTTGAATCAAAATTTCTCCTCCCATTGGCATGGATTCAATTGCATTTTTAAAAATATTTACAAATACTTGTTTTAATTGATTTCCTTCACATGGAATCAATGGAATATCCGCTGTAAAATCGATTCTAATTTGTATGTTATTCATCATTGCTTGAGGTTGCAGTAGCATTAAAACTTGATCCATTAGCACACTAATATCATTCGGTTGTATCTTTACCACCTGTGGTTTAGCTACCGCCATAAATTCAGTTGTAATACTTTCTATACGCTCAATCTCTGATGATACTATATCTATATAACCCTGATTATTCTCATTTTCCGTTGATTTTAATAATTGCATAAACCCTTTCATTGCGGTTAATGGATTATTAATTTCATGAGCCATTGCAGTCGCTAATTGTCCTACAACAGCGAGTTTTTCAGATTTTCGTAGTAATTCTTCTGTTTTTAACCGTTCAGTGATATCACGAGAGATACTTAGGAAAACTTTTTTACCATTCAAGTTAAAAACACGGACACTAAACTCAGTTGTTATTATTTTTCCTGTTGGAAAAACATATTCATCTTGCAAAGTGAAAGAAGTCTGTCCTTCTCTAATTTTTTCTAACAGCTTTATAATCATTGGAGAATCTTGTGGTACAGCATTTGGGAATGGCAACGATAGCAGCTCTTCTCTACTATATCCAAATCTTTTACACCCAACAGGGTTTACCTCAATAAATCGACTTGGAACATGATCTTCATTTAGCTCTACTACATATACTGCGTCAGTTGCTTGTTCGATTAGTGCACGGTACTTCATTTCACTATCACTTAATTGTTGGTGTAATCGATGCCGTTCTCTTTCTGCTTGTTTTCTTTCAGAGATGTCTCTACATATTGCTGATAAAGCTATCACATTTCCTCTTACATCTAGAATAGGAGAAACTGTAAGACTGACATCAAGAAGGCTTCCATCGTTACGTTGTCTAACAGTTTCTAATCGAGTAACTACGGATTCACCCGTTAGAATTTTCCGAATATTTTCAAGCGATTCGTCCATTAAGAAGTCTGGTACACAAGGTAATCTCTTACCTATGATTTCGTGTGATGACCACCCAAATATCTTTTCATAAGCTTTATTAGCTTGTAAAATATGTCCTTCTCTATCAGATATGGTAATAGCGTCTACATTATGCTTTATAAATGATTCCAGTAATTCTTTGGTTGCTCTTAATTCTGATTCTACCTTTTTCCTTTCGGTTATATCGACTGTAGAACCAACAACTTCAATAACTTGTCCATTTCGTTTAATCGGCCTAAGCGCAATAAGAATAATAGTTTTATCATTTGGCCAGGCTAATTCAAATATAATTTCTTTCCCTTCCCATGCTTGAAGATAATACTTCATCAATTGTGGAACTAGATGTGGAGGAACAATAGAAGCATCAATAGTGCGTAAGCTTTTCCCTACCACCTGTTCAGAATAAAATCCGTTTTGATAATAAAACTGTCCATCACATAAAGTGTGTATAAAGTGCTTACCCACTTTTTTAAATTTAAAGATCCCCCCTTGAAGCTCGTGTACGGTATCTGTGAGTTCTTGCTTCGATTTTTTTAATTTTCGATTCATTTTAGATAAGTCCTGTGTTAAATAATATAATCTCTGGTAAGCTTCCATAAGAAATAGCCCAATTAAAAGTCCTAAAGCAATATATAATAAGCCTTGAGTGTAAAGCAATGTAGTATTAAAGAATACACCAACTAACCACTTTATTCCCACAAAAACAGAAAAATATAAAGATGCACTTTTAAATGGATTAAGGTTTTTAAAATATGTTTTAAACGTAGTAAATAGGATACCCATACCTAAATAAGCAATCACAGGTGGTTCCCAATACCCACCAATGTAAAAGATACGCATTATAATAATGCTAATTAACGTAATCCAACCAGCAATGCGACCAAAGTAAATAAAAGATAGAATAAGAGGAACAACTCGAAGATCATAGGAAAATCCCATGTACGGAAAAGAAAAGAACATCAAAGTAACTGCGATGATTCCCCCATAGAATTTTTTAAAATATCGCCTGGAATGACTCGTAAACACTTGAATAAATATTGCTGCGCTAACTAATAAAGAAAAAATAGATAGATTGATGAAATAGTCTTTAATAATCATGTAATGTCCCTCCTTGCATTAAGTGTATTCGACAAAAAAGCGGAAAATCCTACAAATAGTATAAACAGTTCAGGTGCATAAAATTTAAAATGCATGTAAGTAAACTCTAAATCTTGGACATACTGATACTGTTACTCTAAAAAGTTGTACAATCGGTATAAATATTGAAGAATTAGTACTTCTTACAAAGATATTCTTCTTAAAGGATGTCGACATGAGGTTAATATTTCACAAAAGTATCAAAATGCAGACCAAAACTGAGATTGACATATCAACAGACATTAACATGTTAACCTTCGAAAGAATAAAAATGTTAACTTCATGTCAACTCCCCTTGATAATAAAGATAATAAGAAACTAATACTACATGGATAAACCATAGGTTTGTTAGAACAAGAATTGAAGTATATAATTT
>NZ_JBHWYR010000081.1:0-18076 GCF_042728695.1 Bacillus sp. NPDC060175 | reverse complement strand
ATTCATATATATAGACAAAGGGGAAATATTTGTTTAAACTTTACAAGGTGTTTATCAAAAACGAATTGTAAAAATAGAGGATAGGGAATGGGATATATTCATAATTGGTTATTTATCTTTAAAACTTAATATTTAAATGTAGGAGGTTTATAATGAGTAAACTGTTAAGGTGGTTTCGAGATATAAAAGTAGCAAAAAAGCTATTAATTTCATTTTTGGTAATTTTAATTGCAGCTGTCTCTATTATTGGAGGCATGTCTTATCAAACGGCTAAAAAGAATTTTGAATCACAAATTACGAGTAGTGCTCACGATAATATAAAAATATTAGATAATTTAATCAATCAAATGATTGAGGCGAAATTTAACGAAATAAATAACTTTGCACGAGTGATTCATAGTGATATGTATCAAGGAGATAATCAAGATGAATTAAGAAAGGTGTTATCTCAATATATTAATTTAAATAAAGATATTGAACAAGTATATGTTGCCGGCAATGATAAGAAGTTTGTGCAAGAACCAAATATACAAATGGTAGCAGATTATGATCCAACAACCCGCTCTTGGTATAAAGATGCAGTGAGTAAACAAGGTGGAATCGTGGTCACTGAACCGTATAAGGCGAAAGGAAATGGACATATTGTCGTAACGATTGCGAAACAAACAGAAGATAAAAAAGGCGTTGTTGCGGTAGATTTAAGTTTAGAGAATTTATTGAAAACAACAAAGCTAATCAATATTGGTAAAAAAGGATATACATTCATTTTAGATGGAAAACAAAAAATAATTGCGCATCCTCAAGAAAAACCAGGAGATAAAGCAGCTGATTCTTGGGCAAAGAAAATTTACGAAGATAATCAGGGTACTTTTTCATACACGTATGACGGTAGTGAAAAGAAAATGGTATTTGCTACAAACTTAAAAACAGGATGGAAAATCGGTGGAACGATGTACTCAAATGAAGTAATTGAAGCTGCTCAGCCTGTATTTTATAATATGTTAATTGTTATGCTTATTTCACTAGTTATAGGAGGAGCACTTATTTATCTCGTAACGCTTTCTATTACAAAACCTTTAAAGAGATTAGTTGCCACTTCTAAAAAAATAAGTGAAGGAGATTTAACGCAAACAATTGAAATTCATTCAAACGATGAAATTGGTCAACTTGCAAAAGGTTTTAATGAGATGACAGATTCACTACGAACGTTAATTGGAAGAATTAATGATTCGGCCGGGCATGTTGCAGCGGCATCAGAAGAGCTAACTGCGAGTGTAAGACAAGCGAGTGAAGCGACTGAACAAATTACAATGGCAATGGATGAAATATCGGGCGGGGCAACGACGCAAACATCAAGTGTTGAAAATGGTGCCATGTTACTGTTTGATGTAACAGAAGGGATTCAGCACGTAGCAAATAGTTCATCCTCTATTAATTCTGCTTCTGCTCATACACGTGAAAAAGCGGAAGATGGCGGAAAACTAGTAGGAAAAACAGTAAATCAAATGCAGTCTATTGCGGCATCTGTTTCGCAATCAGATGCAGTTATTCAGTTATTAAATAACAAATCAAAGCAAATTGGTGATATTTTAGAAGTAATTCAAAATATTGCAGATCAGACAAATCTGCTAGCATTAAATGCAGCAATTGAGGCTGCAAGAGCTGGTGAGCATGGAAGAGGCTTTGCAATTGTTGCTGATGAAGTACGAAAATTAGCAGAACAATCTAGCGTATCATCGAGTGAAATTAGTAAATTAATTTCTGAAATACAAGATGATATGAGTAAGACAGTAAAATCTATGAATAATGTAAATGAAGAAGTTCAATCTGGACTTGTTATCGCAAATGAAACGAAACAAAATTTTGCTGAGATTTTACAATCTACAAATGAAATTGTTGATCAAATTAAAACGATGGTTGAAACAGCTAATGGAATGTCAAAAGGTGCAAATGAAGTATCTATTTCGGTTGGTCAAATTGCTATGACGGCACAAAATAATGCGACGAGCACACAAAGTGTTGCAGCATCAGCTGAGGAACAGCTAGCTTCCATGGAGGAAATTGGTTCTGCAGCTGGTACATTATCTCAAATGGCTGAAGAATTGCAAGGGTTAATTGAAAGATTTAAAGTATAAAAAGGAGAGGCTGTCTTAAAATAGCATTAGTGCTATTAGAGACAGTCTTTTAGCTGATAAACGGATTAGAGGTTCAATGTATGTAATGTTTGTCGAAAAATAGAGGGATTTGTAAAGCTGATGTATAATTAATCTAATATAGACTACGTTTAAAGGAGATCGGTATGGGAGTGTATTGGGGAACGAAAAGACATTCTTGGCTTAGCTATGTCTCGTTTTGGTTAAGTATTTTATTCTTTGTTGTTTTTTTAATTGAAGTGTTTGTATTTAAAACACTTTCAAATAGTTCATTACAAGTCGTTAAATATCTTTATTTGATATTTGTCCCATTAAATATCATTCTTTGTTTAAGGTTATTATCTAAGAAGAATGAAAAGAAAATATTACCGATTTTTAGTTTAATTGTATCATTATTATTTGCAAGTTTAATTCTAGTATTAGCATTAGCAGCTACAGGGAAAATCTTATGAGGAGAGTGATATAAATTACTCTTCTTTTTTGTTGTTTTTTTTAAGAGTTGTAAGTAGTGTGTAGGAAATAAGGAAAGTGATAAGTTATCAGTAAGGGAACATACTAGTGAATAGAGAGTGAACTGAAAATACTATAGGTTTTGTATGCGTTTATAAAGCAAATCAATGCGGTAGGATTCGTGATATATGGTACAATAAACATGGATAGTGATAGAGATAAAGGGTATATAAAATACTCATCGTTTTTTAGTAAGAGAGGGGTTATCTTATGCTATACGAGGATTTGATGACATTATTCCAAGCTGCTCCGATAGAATTGGATAGAGGCGGCTGGAAATATATAATCCAGGAACAAAATGATAAATATGAAATTGTTGATGAAATGTTAAAAAAGCAAATGAATGTTGAATTGTATTTTAATGAGTATGATGAGGTGAAAATCACTTTATATAAAGATGGAAGCCCCATTACTACTATGCAAAGAATTGCTATTTCAAAAGTTGAGTTAGATGAAGAGGAAGAAGGCATTCAATTCGTATTAGAACGCATGCCAAGTCGAATGATTCGTTTGCAATTAAAGCCATACCTTGCAGTAGAAATGGGGCCGTACTGGGAAGTATGTGAAGACTGTGAATGAACATGAAAAAACATCCGTATACACGGATGTTTTTTCATGTTTTTTGAAGTTGTTTAAAGGCAATAATCGGTAGTAAAATGATGCTCACCCAACCGATAATAGGGTATAGAATATGAAGTAATTCACTATATCCGATGAAACTAAAGCAATAACTAATTAGTAATATGAAGTAAATAATGTTATTACTTTTCCATCCGGTAATGGATTGCATTTGTTTTGTCATTCCGAACACATTACCAACTAAAGTTGTGAACACTTCACCGAAAATAATAAGAACAAAGAAAAAGTGAAAAGTTGCATTAAATCTTCTTATGACTTCAGCCATTGGGATATTGTATTGATAAAATTGGTCGACTGATAAGATAGCTAAATGGCTGCATAATAAAATTAAAGAAAGTCCTGCACCACCTAAAATTCCACCCCACAAAATGGCTTTTCGATCTTTTACTTCACTGGCTAACGGGACGAGAACGCTTTGGGCGAGCGAAAGATTTAAAGCGACATATGTAATAGGGCTAGTAATCCACTTCATATTCCAGCTCTCTGCAGGAATAGTATTACTAATAGGTGTTGTACTATGGAAAAAGGTTGTAATAGCGAGTCCGATAATAAAGATCATCATAATAGGTACGACAAGCGTATTTACTTCAAAAACACCTTGTAATCCCCGGCTCCCAATAATGAGACAGGCGATGACCGTGATGAAAATACCAAGTTGTCTCGGGAGGCGGAGTTGCTCTTCAAATACTGCACCGGCTCCTGATAACATAACGCTAGTTACGCCAAATAATACGAGTAATAATAAAGTATTTACGACATTTCCAAATACATCCCCAAATAAATATTTGTTAAATTCTTGCGCTGAAAATGCCCCGATTTGTGATGAAAGTAACATCATCTTTGTACCGAGCCAAATAAAAAAAAATCCACTTATACATATGCCAATGGTCCCGTACAATCCGTTAACTGTAAAAAATTCAACAATTTCTCGCCCAGTAGCAAATCCAGCTCCAACGACCGTTCCGATATAAGTAGCAGCGACTTTCTTTGCTACTTGCCATTGTTGATTGTCCATGTTATCCCTCTTTCTTCTATGATGAGCTTGACTTACTATTATGCATATGTGTGAGCTTGGACAATTAGACATGTGAAGTAGTTGAAAGAATACATGAATTATATGATATTAGGGAAATATTAAGGTTGTTAAAACTTTGTTACATATAAGCTGTTCATTCGGAAGAGTAGGAAATGTATGGTAAAATGTAATTAAGTTATTAAAAGATAATAATTATAAAATGATAAGAGGAGTGGATTGTATGAGTACGAAAACAAATGTTGTTGAAGTATTAAACAAGCAGGTAGCAAACTGGAATGTATTATATGTGAAACTGCATAATTATCATTGGTATGTGACAGGACCACACTTCTTTACATTACATGAGAAATTTGAAGAGTTTTATAATGAAGCAGGAACGTACATTGATGAGTTAGCAGAGCGTATTTTAGCGTTAGAAGGAAAACCGTTAGCGACAATGAAAGAGTATTTAGCAACTTCAACTGTAATCGAAGGGACAAGCAAAGAGTCTGCAGAAGAAATGGTACAAACTTTAGTAAACGATTTTTCTGCACTTATTCAAGAATTAAAAGAAGGTATGGAAGTAGCTGATGAAGCTGGTGATGAAACGTCAGCTGATATGCTATTAGCAATTCATACGACATTAGAACAACATGTATGGATGTTAAGTGCATTCTTAAAATAAACATAAATTGATTTTTTAAAAAACTCTATCGAAAAATTCTTTCAATAGAGTTTTTTGTGATTTTTCAGTTTTCTTTTATGCTATAATATAGTAAAAAGGAGGCGATACGATGTTTCGCTTTTTCAGAACTGGAAAAGAAGATAGAGAAATTACGAAAGATGAATTAGAGCAAGCGATGGCTAAGTTTCTAGAAACGAATGCTAATATCGTTTATACAGTCTTAGTAAATGATGATTACACAGTAAATTATGATTTGTTAAAGCCATATTTACCTGCATTTCCAACAAATTTTTTTCTGATAACGAAGGAAACGCTTGAGGTATTTGAACATACAGAAGAAAATTTAAACCTAGTTAAAGAAATTGATATCGTACAAAAGGCCGTAGATCAATATGTAACAGAAAAAGAAATGTTCCCAATTGTTGAAGATAGCGAAGATCGCCTCATATGCGGAGTGAAGCTAGGACCATATTTAAATCGTATATTAAAAAGAAACTTATATATTTCAGAAAAGCATTATTTAGTTTCAAGTAAACCAGATAAGAAAAAAAAGAATAGTGGGCAGATGTTATGAGAACAACAATAATATTATTGTTGTCTTTTTTTTTATTAAAATACTGATTTTTCAGTCTGTTTAACTTTATACTACAATTAGTGGATAGGAAGGAGTGGTGTATTATGCGTATACATACATTAATTATTAAATATCATTCTGAGGATCAGGTATTGTTAAGTTGAATTGTAGAATTTAACTACGTATACCGTGACCCTAGAATGATAGGAAGATTGGAGAAGCAATTATTATAAAAGGTTACGGGGGAATTTCTATATGAAAAATAGTATGACTTATATTAAGTTATTAAATGAAACGTTACATTGTTATGCAAATAAAGGAAGTTTTGAAGCGTATTCTTATATAACGAATAACGCTAAAGATGTAATGGATAATGAAGCACAAATATATAATTTTAAATATGCATTAGCAAGTGCAGCAGGACTTGAAGAAGAAGCGTTGCATTTAATGAAGAAAGCAATTATAGAAAATGGATTCTGGTACGGAAGTGAGTATTTAATTTCCGATGATGATTTAAAACCACTACATAAATTTGAAGAGTTTCATAGAATGGTTCAATTATGTAAAGAAAGAGAAGAGTTAGCAAAGAAAACGGAACAAGCAGACGTGAAATATACATACAGCAAACAAAATGAAAATCTACTAATAACACTGCATGGGGATCAAGAAAATATACAAATAATAGAACCATATTGGAACTCTGTAATGGAACAAGGTTTTATGCTGGCATTGCCTCAATCTTCCCAAATTCAATTTTCAGATGGATATGTTTGGGATAGTATCGAAAGAGGAAGAGAAGAGTTAAAAGAACATTACAATAAGATTAAAGTAAATAAAACATTTGGAAATATTATTATTGGTGGCTTTTCTGCTGGGGCAAGAGTAGCGTTACATTCCATGTTACAAGGTGAAATAGAAGTGAACGGTTTTATTTTTGTGGCACCGTGGCTCCCGGAAATGGAAGAATGGGAAGAAATGATTGGAATATTACATGATAAAAGCATAAAAGGATATATAATATGTGGGGATCAAGATGAAGATTGTTTCGAATGTACACAGCAATTTGTAAAGTTATTAAAGGATAAAAATATAGAACATAAGTATAAAGTTGTGCCTAACTTAAATCATGATTATCCTCATAATTTTGATGAGTTATTAAAAGAAGCTATTGAATATATAGGAAGCAAAAACAATTGATTGGTAGTAAGAAAGGGAGATGCATCATATGTGATGCATCTCCCTTTCGTTATTATAAATTAAAAGCGTCTGCCAATAGGCGATAAGAGTTTAATTTATCTTCAAATTGATGAGTAATCGTGACAATCATAAATTCGTCAGTATTATACGCTTTGCTTAAGTTTAATATTTTTTCTTTCACAGAAGACGGATCACCGACGATCATACGTTGACGATTTTCTTTTATGCGGAATAGATCATAAGCACTATACGAATAATTTTGAGCAGTTTCGATAGAAGGAGTACCAGTAGTCCGTTTTCCTTGTTCTAATAGTAAAATCGATAAATCAAGGCTTGATGCTATCTTCTCTGCTTCTTCGTTTGTTTCTCCGCAAATAACAAAAATAGATACGATTGATTTTGGTTTATCACCTAAATAGGAAGGTTGGAATTGTTCTTGATAAGCCCTCATTACTTCAGGGCCACCGTATCCGTTAATGAATTGTGCAAATGCAAAAGAAGCGCCTTGCTTTGCGGCAATCATTGCACTTTCTCCGCTAGAACCGAGCATCCACATTTCAGGAGATGTTGTGATAACTGGAGTAGCCTTTAAGTTTGCATAATGATGGTTTTCTGGTACTTGATCATGTAAGTACATAGCAACATTTGCAATTTGTTCTGGATATTGATCAAGTGAGACCATCTTACCTTCTTGAAGTGCGCGAGTTGCTATCGGCATACCACCAGGTGCTCTCCCGACACCAAGGTCGATGCGGTTTGGATAAAGTGCTTCTAAAACGCGGAAATTCTCGGCAACTTTATATGGGCTATAATGTGGCAGCATAACACCACCAGAACCAACTCTAATACGATCAGTTTTCGCGGCAATATGTGAAATGAGTATTTCTGGACTTGAACCAGCTAAGCTAACTGAATTATGGTGCTCGGATACCCAAAAACGTGTGAATCCGAGTTTTTCAACTTCTTGTGCAAGCGTAACTGTATGTGAAATAGCTTGGGCTGCTGTGCTACCATCTGAAATAGGTGATTGGTCTAATACACTTAATTTGATCATAGAATATACCTCTCAATCTTAATGTACATCCTATTATATATTTACTTATGAAAAATGCGTAATGAAATGCTCACACAAAAAAGCGGATAATTTTATATCCGCTTTTAACGAGAAAACCCTCGTTCATAATGATTCATTTCGACTAAGTTTAAAATATATTCGTAGTTATCAATTTCTAGATATATTTGCTTGCGTTCTTCCTCAGTTAGTTTAACGCTAGTAAGTTTTTTACAAAGCTGTTCTTTCTTTAATTCTAAATGTTTTTTTGTAGCATGATAGTCGTAAGTACGTTTCATGTGTATCCTTCCTTTCTCTACTATATATATTTATTGTATGAAGCATGTAGAAGAGGGAGAGCTACACCATATGTATTTTTAGTGAATCTTCAAATTGCTATGGTGTTATGTTTAAGGGGATTCATGAATAAAATGCACTAAACCACTAATGTCCATTTTATGAAGTAAGGGGTGGAATTGTGCAGAAAGATATAATGTATAACACTGAGTTAGATGAAACGTTAAAAGTTATAAATAATGGATTAAAGAAGACGACACGTCCGAAACAAATTATTGTAGTAGGGGCAGGCATGGCTGGATTAGTTTCGGCATCTTTATTAAAAACAGCAGGGCATGAAGTGAAGATTTTTGAAGCGAACAACCGTGTAGGTGGCCGCATAGAGACAGTTAGGATGGAAGATACCGGATTATATTTAGATGTTGGAGCGATGAGAATTCCGTATTCGCACAAATTAACGATGGCATATATAAGAAAGTATGGGCTACAGGTGAGCCCTTTTATTAATAGGAATGAGACTGATATTATATACGTAAATGGTCGGAAAACAACGTTGAAACAATATGAAAAGGACCCAAGTATTTTAAAGTATCCGGTGGAAATGAACGAAGAGGGGAAAACGTCGGAGGACCTATTATTATTAGCGGTACAGCCAATTATAAATTTTATTAAAAGAAATCCAGAAAAAAATTGGGATATTGTAGTAAAGGATTTTGGGAAATATTCTACAGGGCAATTTTTAAAGTATCATCCTTATCAATATAATACGTATTTTTCGCCAGTAACGATTGAGATGATTGGTGTTCTGTTAGATTTAGAAGGTTTTTTAGAAAGGTCATTCGTTGAGACGTTACGTTTTTTATACATTATGCAAGAGGAGAGCGGATTTTGTGAAATAATAGGTGGAAACGATAGATTACCAAAGTCTTTTTTACCGCAATTAGAAGAAAATATTATTTATAATCAAAAATTAATGAAGCTACATCAACACGATAACGGTGTGACGGCTTTCTATCGAAATGAGGAAACTTTTGAATATAGTAGTATTACAGGGGATTTAGTTATTGTTACAATTCCGTTTTCGACAATGCGTTTTGTGGAAGTAGATCCATTTGATTCTATATCTCATGAAAAGTGGAAAGCAATTCGTGAATTGCATTATATGCCTGCGACGAAAATAGGCATTCAATTTAAAAGTCGATTTTGGGAAGAACAAGGGCAATTAGGTGGCAGAATTATAACAGATTTGCCAATTCGTTACGCCTATTATCCAAGCCATGGAATTGGAGAGAAAGGACCTGCTATGATGTTAGGAAGCTATACATGGTCTTATGATGCGTTGTTATGGGATGGGTTATCAAAGGGTGATCGTATTTATTACACATTGCACAACTTAGCAACGATATTAGGTGGTCAAGTATATGATGAATTCATGTCTGGAATATCAAAAAGTTGGACATTGGATCCATATGCGCTTGGAGGATTTGCCCTTTTTCAAGCTGGTCAAGAATCTGAGCTACAACCAGTGATTGTAAAGCCAGAGGGGAAAATATTCTTTGCTGGAGATCATACAACGTTATATCACGGATGGATTCAAGGTGCGATTGAGTCTGGAGTTCGTGTAGCGATAGAAGTAAATGAATAAAATGTTTAAAATTCAGAAATTTCTTTACCGTATAACTTGAGATGGATATTATTATATATAAAAGAATTATAGGGAGTGTTTACAGTGAATCCGTTATTATTCGATTTTTCTTCTGAATTTTATACTGACAGGCTTTTTATTCGAATGCCGAAACCAGGCGATGGTAAAGTTGTATATGACGCAATTCAAGCTTCAATACAAGAATTAAACCCTTGGATGGTTTTTGCACAAAAAGAGCAAACAGAGGAAGAAATAGAAGAGAGTATAAGAAAATCGCATATTCAATTTTTACAAAGAGAAGATTTGAGGTTGCTAGTATTCTCGAAAGAAACAGGTGAATTTATTGCTTCTAGCGGATTACATCGTATTAATTGGGATATACCTCAATTTGAAATCGGGTATTGGATTGATTCGAGATTTAGTGGAAAAGGCTATATGGTAGAGGCTACGAAAGGTATAACGGATTATGCTTTTTCTGAACTGAAAGCAAACCGCGTAGAAATTCGTTGTGATTCTCTAAATAAGAAGAGTAGAGCGATACCTGAGAAATTAGGTTTTAAATTAGAGGGGATTTTAGAAAGTGCGAGTGTTGCGGTAGATGGAAATGGATTAAGGGATATGTGTGTATTTGCAATGACGAGAAATACATATGAAAAAGAAGAGCTGTAAAGAAACAGCTCTTCTTCTTTATATTATGGTACAGGATGTCCATTAGAGCTTTCAAAAATTGTAAACCATTGTTGACGATCTAAGTTAACTTTTGTAGCAAGAGCGGCCGTTTTTACACGATCTAATTTACCTGAGCCAACGATTGGCATCATTTTAGCTGGATGAGCAAGTAACCATGCATACATAACAGTATCGATGCTATCAACACCTAGCTCAGTAGCAACTTTTTGCAGTGTTTCACGTACACGTACAGCACGTTCAGTTTGACCGGTAAAGATTTCACCACCAGCAAGAGGTGACCAAATCATTGGGTTGATTCGTTTTTCTTGGCATAAATCAATCGTACCTTTTTCAAAGTGCTCAAGCTGCATCACAGATACTTCGATTTGATTTGTAATGAGCGGGAAATCTAAATATGAACTTAACATATTAAATTGTGAAGGTAAAAAGTTAGATACACCGAAGTGACGTACTTTTCCTTCGTGCTTTAAGCGTGAAAAAGCTTCTGCCACTTCGTTTGGATCCATAAATGGATCAGGACGATGGATGAGTAATACATCAATATAATCTGTATGTAAGTTTTGTAATGAATCCTCCGCGCTCTTTATGATATGTTCAGCACTCGTATTGTAGTGAGCAACATATCGCTCTGGAAATTTCGGTGATGGGGGAGCGATTCCACATTTTGTGACAATTTGCATGTTTTCGCGTAAGGAAGGCTTGAGTTGTAGTGCTTCTCCAAACAATTCTTCACACTTATATCCACCATAAATATCAGCGTGATCGAAAGTAGTTATCCCCATATCCATACAAGATTCAATAAAAGAAAGTAATTCTTGTTTCGTCATATTCCATTCTGCTAAACGCCAAAATCCTTGAATAATACGAGAAAATTCCAGTGTTTCGGCCATTTGAACTCGTTCCATTTTAAGTACCTCCTTGATGAATGATAATATTTTGAAAAGGCTTTCTTGCTACATATTATTATATAGTTACAGGGTCGTACATACAATAAATATGTTTTGCTACAAAAACGATTTTTTCTATATGCTATAATATAGAAACATTTAGCTATAAGGAGAGGTACGAAATGATTCCAGTAACAATATTAACGGGTTTTCTTGGATCAGGGAAAACAACATTATTAAATCGTATTTTATCAGAAAATCACGGTAAGAAATTAGCGGTGATTGTAAATGAAATAGGACAAATTGGTATCGATAATCAATTGATTATGAATGTTGAAGAAGAGATTATGGAAATGACAAATGGCTGTTTATGCTGTACTGTGCGTGAAGATTTACTTGTTGCTTTAAAACAATTACTGGATGTGAAAGCAGAAGGGGAAATGGAATTTGATGGATTAGTAATTGAAACAACAGGTCTTGCAAATCCAGGTCCGATTATTCAAACTTTCTTTTTAGATCCAGTTATTCAATCTGCATACCAAATTAACGGTGTTGTAACAGTTGTAGATAGCTATCATATACATAAACATTTTGAAAAGGGACTAGAAGCAAAAGAACAAATTGCCTTTGCTGATGTTGTGTTAGTTAATAAATTAGATTTAATTGAAGAAAATGAGAAAGAAAGTCTCGTGCATGAACTGCAAGGAATTAATCCAACTGCAAAATTAATCGAGACGACTAACTGTGAGGTAGATATACCATCGTTACTACAAATTCAAACGTTTAAAACGAAAGATACGTTACAAATTTACCCTCATAAAGAACATAACCATTTAGAAGGTGTAAAATCGTTTGTACTACGTGAAGAGCGTCCGTTAGATTTACAAAAACTGAATGAGTGGATGTCAGCTGTCGTGCAAGAGCTAGGGGAGTATTTATATCGTTACAAAGGGATATTATCTATTGACGGAGTAGATAAAAGAATTGTTTTCCAAGGTGTACATACATTGTTTGCTGCTTCGTACGATAGAGAGTGGCAAGAGGGCGAAGAGCGAGTAAGTGAAGTAGTGTTCATCGGAAAAGATATTAATAAAGAATGGTTCCAAGAACATTTTCGAGAGTGTGTGAAATAAGTCTGCGTAAATCGCAGGCTTATTTTTTTAATGAGCATTCCATTGAGATAATACTAGATTACAAAAAAGAAGTATATAGGGGGAAGAAGCTAAAGATAGAAAACGTAACATTAATAAATGTATAATAAAAAGCCTGTTTTCACAGGCTTGTATTTTCATCTAATAATAATTCCATTACAACACCTACAACTGGACCCTCGTCATCAATGTCTCCGTTTAAACGGAAGCCAAATGATTCATATAGTCCCATTGCGAGTTTGTTGTCTGGATGTAAACTTAAATAAATTATTTTACATTCAAATTTTTGTTGTAAATATTGGATTAGTAAACGAAGGAAACGTTTTGCATATCCTTTTCCTTGAAAATGCTGATCAATCATAAAACGATCTAACCATACGCTTTCATGCTTTTTGGAATGCCAACCGTACATTGCGTATCCAACGAGTGTTTCTTTGTCATATAAGCCTACTGACGTTCCGTTTTCTTCATATAATGATTCTGCTAAAGAAAACGCATTGCTTTCAATAAATTGCTGCTGTTCTTTTGTTACGTTTAAAGCAGCTACTGAACGCCAATTATTTGCTGTTACTTCACAAATGTGAAGATTCATAGTTCCAACTCACCTTCTAAGTTATTATAGCTTAAAAGCTAATATGGATAATTTTACTTGTTATTTCGGCCAAGTCAAGGGTAAATACATAAAAAGGCAGCTGAATGACATATTCAGCTGCCTAGAAAATATAGTTGATTAGTTAGTAGCTTCTTTCAATGTATTCACGTTTTCTTCCATTAAAGTAAAGTAATCTTTATTGTTCTTAGCATCATCCTCAGAAATAGTAGCAAGGTGATTTAAGCGTAAAATTTTTGTACCTGTTTCTTTTTGAATAACTGATGCTACTTTTGGAGTAGAGAATGTCTCAAATAAAATATATTTTAAACCGTGTTCTTTTACTGTTTTTGTAATGTCAGCAAGCTGTTTTTGAGATGGTTCATCAGATGCTGAAATTCCAGCGATTGGGATTTGTTTTAAACCGTATCGTTGTTCCCAGTAGCCATAAGCTGCATGTGAAACTAATATTTCTTTCGTTTTTGCATTTGCAACAACTGCTTTAAATTGATCATCTAAATCAGTAAATTTTGTTTGAAGTGCTGCGAAGTTTTTTTCGAATTCTTTTTTATGTTCAGGCTGTAATTCTACAAGTGCATTTTTAATTTTTTCTGCTTGTTTCATCGCAAGAGTAGGATCTATCCAAACGTGTGGGTCTTTATCGTGATGATGTTCATCTTCTTTATGACCGTCTCCATGATCGTGCTGCTCTTCTTCAGATGAAGCACGAAGTTCGATATCTTTAGATGCATTTACAACTTTTACGTTTTCTTTTTTTAAGGATTTTTCCATTTTTTCGGCAAATGGTTCTAATTCTGCACCGTTATAAACGAATAAATCGGCTTTTGCGATTTGTACAGTCTGTTTTTGACTCGGTTCAAATGTATGAGAATCCGCACCAGGTGGGTAAATTGCTTCTACATTTACATAATCACCACCGATTTTTTTTGCGAAATCAGCAAGTGGGAAAATGGTTGTATAAACAGTTAGTTTTCCATCTTTCTTGGCAGTATCTTCTTTTTTATTTGAGCAGCCAGTAAAAATTAAAGTGAAAATAAGTAAGAATGAAAATATAGTCAATCTTTTAGGCATGAAGTTCTCCTCTTTTCTTTTTTTACGGATATATCTTCCCCCAATTATAGAAGAAAAATATCATTTTAATACAAAACGGAATAATTACGTTTTAGCTCGCGAACCTAGTATAATACATCTTTATGAAAGTTGCAATAAATAATAATCATTACGATTTGATTTTGTTATAAATCTGTCAAAAAGAAAGGTATTAATTTTTGTGATTGGTGCATATGTGACAATGTTACTTTCATATATTGGGAGGGAGCAGAAAAAAGGGGATGAGCGCTTGGGTTACATTATGGAGGCTATCTTTTTAATACTTGCGGTTGTTTTGCCGTTATCTTTTGTTTTAATTTTTTTAAGAAGACTAATAAGTAATTTAGGGGATGCTACAACAATTACGAAATTGCCAGTTGAAGAAAAAGAAAAGAAAAAAGAGTAATTAAAGCACTATGCTTACGCATAGTACTTTAATTATGATAAAATGATAAAACGGAAACTCCTATTAGCGACTTTCAGCAAAAGGAGAGAAAAGTAAATAAAGAGGTATATATATGAATGAACGAACAGCGTTAGTACTTGGCGCAAGTGGGCTAGTTGGACAAGAAATAACGCGACTATTACTTGACTCAGATTACTACGATTCGGTTACTATTTTTGTAAGAGAACCATTACAATTACAGCATGAGAAATTGCAGCAGAAACAGGTGGATTTTTCAGTATTAGAGGAATATAAAGAATTTTTTGCAGTAGATGATGTTTTTAGTTGTTTAGGAACAACGATAAAAAAAGCGAAGTCGAAGGTGAATTTTAAAAAAGTAGATTATGAATATACATTGCGAGCTGCCTGCTTAGCTGAAAAACAAGGCGTGCAAAATTTTCTTGTTATTTCATCAATGGGAGCAAATCCTAAATCATTCTTCTTTTACTCGCAAGTGAAGGGGAAAATGGAAGAGGAGCTGAAAAAGCTAGTTATTGGTGGCATACACATTTTCAGGCCGTCATTATTAGTAGGAAATCGACAAGAATATCGTTTTGGGGAAAGAATGGCTGAGAAATTATCTCGTATTCTTCCGTTTATATTTAAAGGGGCTTTTAAAAAGTACAAACCAATTTCAGCCAAAGATGTGGCGAAAGGAATGTATATAACAGCGCTGCGTGAAGAATCGGGTATCCATATTTATAATTCAAATGAAATTACAACGATAGAATAAATAAAACCGAGAAGACTCACTTCTCGGTTTTATTTATTAGTTTTAATTTTTCCGGGTGCTCGTCGGTACTGATATGGTTCTTGTAATTCAAAGCCGAGTTCATTGGCGGCTATTCTTGGGAAGTATGGATTGCGAAGTAACTCACGTCCGATAAAAATTAAATCTGCCTCGTTAGTTTTTAAAATTTGCTCTGCTTGTGATCCTGTTGTAATTAATCCTACCGCACCAGTTGCAATGTTAACATGCTCCTTAATATGTTTAGCATATTGTACTTGGTAACCAGGATAAACATCAATATGTGCTGGAACAACTGCACCAGAACTACAGTCAATTAAATCTACGCTTTGCTCTTGCATCCATTTTGTATACTGAACATAATCATGAACAGTTAAACCTTCATGATGATAATCATTAGCAGAAATACGAACAAACAACGGCCCAGTCCAAACTTCATTTACTGCATCAGTGATTTCACGTAAGAAGCGATAGCGATTTTCAGGTGAGCCCCCGTATTCATCAGTTCGCTTATTGGAAAGTGGAGAAAGAAATTCATTAATAAGATAACCGTGGGCACCGTGTAATTCAATAACGTCAAAGCCAGCTTCTTTAGAGCGTAAAGCAGCTCTTTGAAAAGCCAAAACAGTTTCTTTAATTTGCTGTTTACTCATTTCTACTGGTATTTTCATTCTATCGTTAAACGGAATTGCTGAAGGAGCGAAAGCATCCGTTTCTAATTCAGCCTTTCTTCCGGCATGTGCGAGTTGAATGGCAGCTTTTGCACCGTTATCATGTATAAAAGTTGTCGTTTTATGTAAGCCTTCAATTAGGCTATCATCCCAAATGCCTAAGTCTTTGTTAGAAATTCGTCCTTCAGGTAATACAGCTGTTGCTTCAATCATAACTAAACCTACTTGACCGGCAGCCCTGGTTCCATAGTGGACGAGATGAAAATTAGTTACTTGGCCATCCTCATTCTCTGATGAATACATGCACATAGGCGACATAACGATACGGTTTTTTAGTGTAACGTCCTTAATTGTATAGGGTGAAAAAAGTTGGGGATTCATCAAATAGCCTCCTTAATTGAATTTTCTTACATTGTATCATTCTCTTTTTTGTTTCTCTAATAAAACGCTTATACGAAAAATTTTGTCTATTCGTGTTACAATGGCTAATATGAATTGAATTGGAGGATGACATATGTATCAGGCTTATTATGAAAGTGAATTAGGTTTGCTGGAAATTACAGCGAATACGAAAGGGATTACGTCTGTTATATTTGTTGAAGAAAGAAAAGAAGAACATAAAAATGAACTTGTTGAACAATGTATAAATGAATTAGATGAATACTTTGAAGGAAAAAGAAAAGAGTTTACAGTTCCATTGTCTGCTGAAGGAACACCATTCCAAAAGAATGTATGGGAAGCACTTTACACCGTACCATATGGCGTAAGTGCTTCATATTTAGATATTGCAGATAAGGTTGGGAATACGAAAGCTGTACGAGCGATAGGAGGGGCAAATAGCCGGAATCCAATTTCAATTATCGTTCCATGTCATCGTGTAATAGGAAAGAGTGGAAAACTTGTTGGGTATGCAGGTGGTTTATGGAGGAAAGAGTGGTTATTGAAGCATGAAGGCATATTAAAATGAAGTATGGATGGAAAGAGGGATTGTTTTGAAATGTATAAATTGTGGGCGACCTTGTATTAATGATCAGTTGAATTGTGCAAATTGTCAACGGAACTTGCATAATAAACAAGGTGAAGAAAGCTCGCTAATAGACAAAGAATTAGAAGTATATGTAGGGAGACAATATCCATATTACAAAAGAAAATGGGAGCTTGAGAATAAGCGAATTGCTAGGTGGAGCTGGAATGGTTTGGCTGCTATTTTCAATGTAGGTTGGCTTGGATATCGTAAGTATTATTTACCTGCTGCTTTATTTATACTGTTATTAGTAGCATGTGATGCATTTTCTTATTATATGGGGTTCAACGTAGCGTTGCCAATCATTAATATGGTGCCTCTTACGTTTTTATTACTCATTTTCATTCTATTTGGGATGGGGATTTTTGCAAATGGATTATATTATCAATTTGCAGAAAGGCGTATATATCGAATAAAAGCACGGGGAATTAAAGATGAATCGGTTGAAAATTATCTGATCCGTGATAGTGGTGGAACGAGTAAAATGGGAGCAACAATCGTTACTATTTTAGCAGTTGCTAGTATTTTTTTCAGTCATTTCTTTTTTCCGACTGATCGAGATATTATACAAAAAGTACGCACAAGTTCGCTTTATGAATATCCTTTCTTTTCGATTGGTGAATCGTTTGAAAGCTATTTTCAAAATTCAGGGTGGATATATTATCGTGGTTCGGAAGGTATGGAATTAGTAGAATTTCAAGGATACAGCCCAGGGATGCCAAGACAAAAAGTTACAATTCAATTTATTGTTGATTATAAATTGAGTGAAATTGAGCCATACTCCCTTACGATTAATGGTGAATCTAAAAATGAAGAAGAGTTTTTGAAGATAATGGAGGAAATATTTAAAGTTCAAAATCCATTTGATATAGAGGATGGCTTACAAGTAAATGCTATTCAACAAAGCGGAGGGAAAGCAATTTCTGACCGCTTTTTTTCTTTTTATAAAAATAAATATTTAAAATAATCAGAATCTTTTGTATAATAAAATATAT